>JAFAHI010000763.1 GCA_019237325.1 Verrucomicrobiota bacterium
CGCTGATTTCTGTACCGTCCCGGGATCAGCTAACTACCAATGAAAGCAGTAGAGCTCGGGCGCACACGAGGACGTCTGCCCCCACCTGAGGGCTCGGACGGTCTTTTCGGTTGGACGGTTGTTATCCTGCTGCTTTGCGGTGTAGCCGTTGTTTGCTGGATTGGGACTTTCTACGTCTTCGATCACCCGGAACAACCCTTCAACTACCAGCTGCTGGCTAAGCTTAACAAGGTGGTGCCGCCGAAGCGCTTCGAATTAACGGCTGCTCCGGCCGGAGAATTCCTGGGACCCGACAAGCTGTTGGAGCGCTACGGAGCGATGACAGGTGCCGGGCTCCAAGAAGAAAGCAATAATCTGCTTCGATCGTTCCTGCGCAACTATGACCACCAGGTGGGTAAAGTTCCGTACGTAACGGGAAAATATACGGTTCTGGACGCCTTCCCGATGAGCGAAAATCAATACTTCGGCAGCGGGGTGGTGGCATTGGCACAATCAAACGACGTCCCCACGATTTATGTGGAAGCGGTCTTTCCTGGACCGAAAGAACAGCTGGCCAGTATGCAGCGGGTACTGGTCACCGGGTTAGGATTGGAATTGCGCCGGTCGTTTGACCTGACCGCCATCGTTCATATCACGAACCTGGGGGGAGGACGTCTGCTATTCACTTGTATGCCACTTCTTTACTCTTCGTACGGCCAGAGTGGCAGCAGCTTCCAGCTTGAACCTCCGGCGGCCCTTTACGTAAGGGCCGGGCTGCCGTTGGTCAGCAACAATCAGTTTGAAGCGGCCGAAACGCGGTTCGCACAATATCGGCGGGCTGCCGGCTCGCAGTTGGCATCGACCAATGCTCCTTCCGCTAAGGTTCCATCGAGTAACGCTTCGCCTGGCGCATCGGTCACTAACAGTCCGACTCTGGTGGCCGCTTTGCGCGCCGCACCGGTCTCGACTCCGACGCCCGCTCTCATGGTGAAGCAGCCTCACGCTAGCCCTACCCCGAAACAACCAGTGGCAGCCGCCACACCGGCAAATCGTCCTACCGCTTCACCGACTCCGGCTACACCGGCTGTTGCCGAAACTACTCCTCAACCCTTTTTGGCGGCTTCAGCCAATCCTGGAACAGATAACCGCATTGGAAGCTGGCAGCTTTTTAAGCCGGGTTTGATGCCAAGAGGCCGGTTGTTCGACGTAAGCCAGACTGCTGAGCTGGCCGATAAAGGAATCGGCACCGAGCCGATCTACCTGAAAGGCGAGTTCACGGTTACCGCGGCTCGAGAGAATCGTGCCGTCTTGCGCCCGAAATCCGAGTCAAGTAATGCGCCGGGCGCGAGCATCCGAGTTATCGTGGAGTTTCCCAAAGGTGGCAATGTGCCTAAGGAAGGAGACCCGGTTGCCAGATTGAACGATCGTCCCTTCCAAATCGAGGACGTTCGAAAAGGCGCTGACGGTCAGGTGAATATCTACGTCCGAGAGATCACGGTGGAGTAGATGCGGTAGGGCGAAAATCTCGGCGCGCCCTGGGTGGTCCATTCAGGTTAAGGGTATCCGCGCCGGATTTGAGCCGCACACTGCGGCTGCCACGCCTCAAAACTTTCGCGAACACGACTTCGGTATTTGGGGACATTCCAACCGATGCCACCCCGTAACACCGCGGCTCAAATCCGGCGCGGTCTATCACAAGAGCTGGTTGCATCCAGGGCGCGCCGAGATTTTCGCCCTACCGGCTCACCCTAGTACACGTCCCTCTTGTACCGCTTCTCTTTTCGCAGAGTTTCGACATACTCGGCTGCTTGTTCCGGAGTTTTGCCACCGTGTTTTTCAACGATTTGGTGCAGAGCGATATCCACGTCTTTTGCCATCCGGGCAGCGTCGCCGCAGACAAAGAATTGGGCGCCGGACTCCAGCCAATCGAAGATGTCCTTGCTGTTTTCGAGCATTCGATGTTGGACGTAAATTTTATTCGGCTGATCTCGGGAGAAAGCGGTGTCGAACCGCGTCAAAACACCGTGCTTCTGCAGGCCTTCAAGTTGTTCCTGGTAAAAGAAATCGCAGTTGTGACGCTGTTCGCCAAAGAAGAGCCAGTTTTTCCCGGATGCGCCTAGCGCTTTGCGTTCCTCGAGATACGCCCGGAACGGAGCCAACCCGGTGCCGGGCCCGATCATAATGATCGGTGTCGAAGGATCCTCCGGAAGACGAAATCCTTTGGCGACATGCACGAACATCGGCACTTCTGCTCCGACCGCTATACGATCCGCTAAATAAGTGGTCGCGACACCCTCGCGCTTTCTGCCATGACTCTCATAACGGACCGATGCAACCAGCAAGTGCACCTCTTCCGGATGAGCTTTCAGGCTGGAGGCGATTGAATAGAGCCGCGGCTGAAGCTTTCGCAGGGAGCGCACGAATTCTTCGACGGTTAAACGAAGAGACGGATTATCCAGAAGAAAATCGATAACTTCTAGGCCCCAAAGATAATTATCCAGGTCCCGTTTTCGTTCCGGATCCAGCAACTCTTTGAGCTCCGTTCTGGTTGCCGATCTTTCAGCGATCAACTCGAGGAATTGTTTAGAAGGCTGCGTGATCTCAAAATACCGAAGTAAGCCTTCGCGCAGCGCTAGGTTCTCGCCCTCTTTAGTGGTCACAGTCTCTTCACCAGTGAAATGGAGGGCCTCCAAAAGCTCTTCTACCAGCTGGGGATTATTTTTCGCGAAGACCCCCATGGAATCTCCCGGCTCATATTGCATTCCGGACCCCGCTAACGAGAACTCATAGTGCCGCGTCTCTTTCTCCGAACCTGAGAGTGTCAAAGTCTGGCTGACCACAAGTTTGGCAGGAAAAGGGTTCTTTCGAGAGTAAGGCGCCTGCGGAGTTGTTGACATAAAGCGGCAGAATATTTTAGGAGTTCGCGGAGTTCAAGGGGCGTGTGGTCAGCGGAGATAGTGGACTGAGTGGACGTAGTCGACTGAGTGGACCTGGTGGATACGTCTAAACGCGGCGGTCGCTGCATCGGCAGCATCTACTCTGTCTACTCCGTCCACTGAAGACGCCGACACGCCGATACGCCCCTACCCTACCGTGTTCACTAAGGGTCCCAGCAGGTCTTCGATTCCGACCACGCCGATCGTACGATCCTCGCCGTCCACAACCAGCGCAAGGGTTTGGGGAAACGCTGCTCTCAACCGGTGTAGTGCCATCGATGCGGGCTCATCTTCGCGCACCACTAACATGCGGTGAAGATAGGCGTCGGCGTTTTCTCCGGGTTTATTATCCAGGATTACATCGAACGCGTTGACTAGACCAACGATGTCCCCTCGATCAGTCGCCAGAGGCAAAGAGTCAAAGCGCGTCTGCAGGAATGTCTTGATAACGTCCTCGACCGGTGTGCCGATTTTTAGCGTCACTACCCGGTCGCTCTTAACCATCACGTCCTTGACCTTCACACCACGAAAATCGACCACGTTATGGATCATCTGACGTTCGATACTGCTCAACATCCCCATTTTTTCGATCGACCTCGTCACCGACTTTAGATCTTCCCGCGCCACGAAAACTTCCTGTGGCCGCTTCAGGCGAAAAATGTGAACTGCGCACCATGAGCCGACTGCCATCAGTGGGGTCAGGACCAAAGATGCTATCTCCAGGAGCACGGCGATAGAGGCGAGGGCCTGGTACGGAAAGCGCCGGAAAAACGACTTCGGCAACATCTCGGTCACAATCAGGAAGATCGGAAAAGCGACTACAATGGTGCAGAGATATCCCCACCCTTTAAACGCAGGCACGAACCATGCAGCCAGAATGAGGACGGCAATGATATTGGCGAGACCGGTAACGCAGAGAACGGTGATAAATAGCCGGGACGGTTCCTGCACCAGGCGCCAAAGGCGGACCGCGTGTGCATCCCCACTCCGCGATAACTGCCTCAATCGCAACCGATTAAGCGACAGCAAACCCGCTTCGGTCCCTGAAAAGATAAACGAAACTGCCAGGCAAACGATGAACAAAAGCCAAGTCATGCCGCCTTCGCTGCCTCCTTTTTCTCCATGCGCCGCAGTTTCACTTCGACCACCCGCCGGCGAGTGCTTTGGCGAACTTCGACGTCCAGTGGCGGCACTTGCACCTTCTCCCCGGAACGCGGCACGTACCCAAGACGATTGAAAATCAGCCCGTTGAGGGTGTCGAATTCTTCTCTATCAAAATCAAGATGCAGCGCTTCCTCGAGGTCTTCCAAGCGAACACTACCGCACGCTAACCAGGCGCCGTTGCCCAGCTCCTCAAGATAAAGTTCTTCATCTCCTCGCGGAGCTACATCAGCCAAGATCTCGTCCAGAATATCGCTCATGGTGACAACCCCTTCCGTGCCACCGAATTCATCGATCACGATCGCGAGTCTTTGTGGATGCTTTAAGAATGCGCGCAACAGATCCAAAGCGCGCATGGTCTCCGGCACAAACGACGGGACATCGACCTTCTCCGCGTAATGTTCGGAAGGATCGGCTAGGAAAGCTTTGACGTCCAAGATGCCTAGAATTTCGTCCGGGCTATCGCCAAAAACCGGCACTCGGGCCCGGCGTTTGATTCGGAGTTGCTGGACGACGTCTTCATTCGTCATCGAGTCGCTGATGAAAAAAGCGTCGACTCGAGGCGTCATACAATCTTTCACGGACTTGTTTCCGAGTTTGATGATCGCCTCGATCATCTCTTGCTCGTCCGCCCGAAGCTGACCCTGTTCGGCGCTCAATTCTACGAGGGCAATGAGTTCCTCATCATTGAATTGCTCCACTCTTTCAGGCTTCGTCGGCAGGAAAAAACTGGCAATGACTTCGGAAGCTCGTTGCGTAACTCGGGACAGGGGGCCGAAGAGCGGCAGCAACGATCGCAGGAGCATGATCGCCTGCCGCGCGAATCGAAATGGGTCACGCAACGCCAACATCTTCGGCACCAGGTCGCAGGCGACGACGATCAAGGCGAACAGGAACAACGTCTTGACCCAGTAAGGGACCGGAATCGTAATCGACCTGACGATCGAAACAGTCAGAACAATCAATAAGATATTTACTATGGTGTCTACCAGCAGGATCACGCTGAGCACCTCTCTGGGGTTCTTCATGAGGCGCTCGAATTGCTCGACTCTTTTCGGATCCTGCTTCCGCCAACGATGCAATCGCCATTCCCGGATCGAGAAAAGCGCGGTCTCGATTCCGGAGATAAAAGCCGACAAAACCGCTAGTATTATGAGACCGGCAACTGCGATTAGGGCCAGGTCCAATGGCATAAGTCCTTCAGCCCCATCGCTCATACAGCAACTGCCGGGCCTCTGAATCTACTACCTAATTTTTGCATTTTGCAGGCTAAAGGTATCTGTCGCATTGTCAGTGTGCTTAGACACGATACAAGAAAAATTCGGTGCTCTTGAAATTTCTAGTCAAACTCTCTTTAAATAGACCGTGAAGTTTCTATTTAAACGGACGTTAGGCCGGCAAACTCGCCCTGCTGTCCGCTCCCTCCGGCGCCGGCAGAAGGGTTGACGGTACGCCAACTGTTCTGTTGGGTTAGGATCAGAGGTCACGCATGAAGAAAGGAGATCGGATCGAAGCCTTGGCCCGCGAGCTCGCCGCCGGGGATGAAGATGATATTTATTTCCGCGGTTATTTCTTGCTGTTTAATCGTCAGGAATACTACCAAGCGCACGACTTATTGGAACATATTTGGCTGCAAACGGAGGGTCCGGAAGCCGCTTTTTACAAAGGGCTCATTCAATTAGCGGGAGCATTCGTGCATCTGCAGAAACAGTATCGTAGGCCTTTGCATCCCACCGACGGTCGGCGGCTGCATCCGGCATGGCGACTATTCAAACTGGCTAAAAAAAACCTGAAGCTGTTCCCGTCGGAGTACCTCGGCCTAAAGGTCGATCAAATCCTTGGCCTCTGTGATTCGCAAATCGGCGCCCTGGAACACAATCACTTCAGGACTAACCCATGGAACCCGGAAAATGCGCCTAAGCTTTCGATGCCGGCATGATAGGAGTTCAAGGAGTTGCAGGAGTTCAGGAGCCTGCTAACGACACCGCCGGGATAATATCGCGGCTGCAGGTTCGGTGGAGCCTTTTTTCTTGCAATTTCCGGATCCGGTCGACGCCCTGAACTCCTGAACTCCTGAACTCCTGAACTCCTGAACTCCTGAACTCCTGAACTCCTGAACTCCTGAACTCCTGAACTCCTGAACTCCTGAACTCCTTGAACTCCTCCAACTCCCACATAAACTGAGCGCGATTTCCACCATGGCAGCACTCGTTCGGACTTCTCTTCTGTTGGTTGCAGCCTTATTGCCCGTTGGGGTGAAGGCGCAGTTGGCCGCCGCTTACGTCCTCGCGGATCATACTAGCGGTTACATTCTTGAATCTTATAAGGGCGATCAGAAACGCCAGATCGCCAGCCTCACTAAGATCGCAACCGCTAAAGTGGTTTTGGATTGGGCAGCGAGCACCGGGACCGATCTAAGCCAATTGATTTCCATCCCGCCCCAGGCAATTCGCCCGTATGGCACTAATCCCATAGGGCTTCAACCCGACGATCAGATGAGCTATCGCGATCTCATTTACTCCGCGATGATGGAGTCCGATGGGACAGCCGCTTATGCCTTGGCTTATACCGTTGGCGCT
>JAFAHI010000437.1 GCA_019237325.1 Verrucomicrobiota bacterium
ATAACCGCATCCACTTCCGCAACCGATTCCCAAAACTCAAGCAGGTTTCGTTTCGCCAATATCGTGACCTTTGCATCAGGTCTTCCTCGCTTGATCCGGCGCACTGCCTCTACCGACATGACAGCGTCTCCCAACCAGTTACTTGACCGGATGACGATCCGAAATGGCTTCAATTTGCCCGGCGTTTTGGGGAGGTAAAATCCTCGTTTATATTCCCGCAGCAGGAAACGAGGGGAAGGAATCTTCCAACGATCATGGACCCAGAACCAATCCGCGGGATTTTCCCGGATCTTTTCTTCCAAATGCTCATTGAGTACCGCGGTGATTTCTTCGATCGAGGCCCCGGGCGAGAATTCTTCAAGGCGGGCCGCTAGACGCCAGCGGGCCACGCCCACCGTTTGTACCACTCCCCAACAGATACGAGAGTGCGCCTTCTTCGCCATGATGGCAGGTAAAGGCGTCGTCGAGGCCAGGCGCCCGAAAAAGGGGACCCAAACCCCTTTATCGCCGGCATGCTGATCCGACAACACCGCCACGATACCTCCTTGCTTCAGTATCGCGATCCCGCGATTAAACCCCTCGCTACGATCAAGCAATTCCACGCCGCTAAGCCCCCGAAACTTCCGCACGTGCTCATCGATCAGACGGTTACGGAGCCGCTGGAAGACCACGCCGATTTTCGGCCGTTGCGATACCCAATTAGGAACGGTGACCATGAGCTCCCAATTCCCAATATGCGGCACCAAGGCCACCACACTGCTGGTCTCGTCCACATCGCCCCGCACTCTGTCGTAGTCACTGACATCAAAATACTTCCGGGTCTCTTCCCAGGGCTTTTGAGTGAGCACAAATGCGCATAAAAAGTTCGCACCCAACGTCTGGAAATGCGTGCGAACACATTGATCGATTTGCTTCGAGGCCCAGTCCGGGAACGCTCGAGTCAGGTTCCGCCGAGCGAGATCTCGATAACCTGGCAGAATCGCCCAAACCAAGAGCCCGATGGCTTGCCCAATTCTGAATGTCCACGCTAAAGGCAGCCCCAGAAAAGCCGCTCCTAGCCCCAGGTAAAGCCCATAAACCAATCGCTCAGTAGACTTGACTGGTCGATTAGCAGATTTCCTCATTCGCAATAGAGCTCGTATTTATCAACAGAGTGATCGGGCGCAGCCAGAGCATCCTTTTCCCATAGCCTGAATCGCAGACGAATGCATGTGCATTTGTCTGCGATTCAGGCTCGGGGATGAAACTTCTTATGGATTGTTTTCAATCTGTTTTGATCAACGTGGGTATAGATCTGGGTGGTCGAGATATCGGCGTGCCCCAGCAACTCTTGAATGATCCTGAGATCCGCCCCATTACTCAACAGGTGAGTCGCAAACGAGTGCCGTAATAAATGCGGGTAAATCCGGATATCGAATCCACCGAGCTCGGCAATCTCTTTTACGATTTGCCAGACCCTTTGGGTGGTCAGCTTCTGGCCGCGTCTCGACAAGAACAGCTCGCTGCCGGTCCGCGGCCTGACCAATGCCCGCCTCTCGCTTTCTAAGTAGTCATTGATCGCCTCGCAAGCCTTTCGTCCCACCGGCACGAGCCGGGTTTTGTTGCCTTTGCCGGTAACTCGAATGAACCGGTCCTCGAGGTTGATCTGTTCCAGACGCGCGCCGGTCAGCTCGCTGATCCGCAAACCGCTGCTGTACAACAATTCCAGCATCGCCCGATCGCGCTTAGGGTACGGCCGCCCATTCAGATCCACCTGCAGCAGCTTCTCGGTTTCCGCCTCGTTCAACGTATCTGGCAGATAACGTTCCAATCTCGGTAACACCAACACATCCGCAGGATCGTGAGTGATTCGTTGCCGCGCTTTCAAAAACCGGAAAAAAATCTTCAAAGCAACCACGATCAGTTTCAAAGATGCCGCCGCCAGCCCGCCACGCTTTCGCTCTGCCAAATAAGCCGTCAACTGATCCGTTGTGACCTTGGAAATAGCCGGCCCTTCCTCTTGACGCCCATACCAAACCGCGAACTCCTCTAACGACCTCCTGGTCGACACCTGATAATTTTCGGACAACCCCCGTTCCGTCGCCAAAAACAGGATAAATTCGTCGATCTCGTTATCGAATGGCGTGTCCAACTACCGGGAATCCTACCATAAACAGGAAACACAACCGCGAATGGACACGAATCCTAACCGCGAATGAACGCGAATTAAAACGGATTGAACCACGCCAGCGCCCTGGAGAGGAGCCGCTTTACCGCGTTGCAGCTCTATCGGATGGCTGCAGGCGGCTCCCGAGAACGTCTCCAGGCTTGACCTCACCCATCGACCTCCCCTAATTCGCGTCCATTCGCGGTTCGCGTCCATTCGTGGTTAAGATTCGTGTGCATTCGCGGTTGAGATTTCCCAAAACTGCCCCATGATTACGTCTTCTCCCGAAAGCGGGCATAGCTTAATGGTAAAGCTCCAGCCTTCCAAGCTGGCTATGAGGGTTCGATTCCCTTTGCCCGCTCCAATCGGCTTCCAGACTTGATCCGCTGGCAATCCGTTCGACTTAAAAAC
>JAFAHI010000440.1 GCA_019237325.1 Verrucomicrobiota bacterium
ACATCGTCCTTGGTGCTCAAGAAGCTCACTATCCCGCCTTTGACATCAAGAAGGTCGTTGAGCGTCTCCTACTAAAAGGACATATCGTTGTTAAGAAAGCCTATTGTGACTTTGAACGGTACAAGGACTTCAAGCGGGGTTTACACGGAGCGGCTTTCGAGCTCATTGAGATCCCGCATTTGCGCCAGTCAGGCAAAAACTCGGCTGATATTCGGATGGTCGTAGATGCGCTCGATCTTTGTTACACCAAGGGGCACGTCGACACTTTCGTCATTATCAGCGGCGATTCTGACTTTTCACCCTTGGTAAGTAAACTCCGAGAAAATGCCAAGACCGTGATCGGTGTGGGTGTTAAGAAATCGTCGTCCGATCTTTTTATCAACAATTGCGACCAATTCATTTACTACGATGATCTGGTTCGAGCTACCCCATCCAAAGTAAACGCCCGCAGCGCATCCACCGGTTCCGAAGCTAAATCCGCCGAGAGCAAAGGGTTGACCGTCGCCAAAGCGATTGAGTTGGTGGTGCAAACATTGGAGGCCATCACCGAGGAGCGTGAGGAAGACGAAAACATCTGGGGTTCAATGATCAAGCAGGCAATCAAACGAAGAAATCCCGGTTTCAACGAACGCGCTTTCGGCTTTCGTTCCTTTAACGATCTTTTGTTAGAGGCCCAGAAACGTGGGCAACTTCAGCTAGAGGCGGACGAGAAGTCCGGGGGCTATCGGGTGCGCCTCGGGAGCCAGTGAACGCCTGTTGGCATTACGGCGCGTCAGTTTAATGGCACTCGTGCGAGCTCCTAGCTGCCCCCCCTCACCGCCCCTCGAACACCTTCAAGTCAATCGCTTCCGCCATGGCCCGATAACCGGCATCATTCGGGTGCACGTGATCTCCGGAATCGTAATCCGGGCGCAGCCGGGTCGGATGCTGCGGATCTCGAACCGCGGATTCAAAATCGATCACGGCATCAAACATATGACTTGTGCGGATCCACTGGTTTACCGCCGAGCGGGCGGTTTCTGTCTGCGCGGTATATTCGGGCTCGCCTTCACCCGGAAGAAGAGTAGCTCCAAAGACTTTCAGATGATTGCTGTGCGCCCTGGCAATGAGTTGCTCGAGACCGCTGATGATCTGCTCGGGGTTCACCGCTTGTTCGGGCAGATTATTGCCAACCGGATGAGTGATATCATTGATGCCCTCGAGAATAATTAGGAATTTAGCTCCGGGCACACTCAATACGTCGCGATCGAAGCGAGATAGCGCGCTGGGTCCGCACACCATCTCGGGTAGGTCATGCAAGATCCGATTTCCGGAAATCCCAGCGTTTACCACACCGAGTCTCAATCCTCGTTCATTTAAGCGTTCGGCTAACCGGTCTGGCCAACGCCGATCCGCATCTGGCGTTGATCCGCGGCCATCGGTAATTGAATCGCCCAAGGTAACAACGGTTCCGGTATTTTCGAGCGAACTGACTTCGACCCTGGTCAAGAAGTAACGTTCAGCGACCGTAGTCGCGTTCGCGACAGTGGCTTGGCTTACCTGGTTGCCGGAGGCAGAAAGATACCCGGTTTCCTGGCCGACCAGATGCATCACCGATAGCCCAGTGTCCCGAGTGATGTAGAGACTGATCGCCAGTTTGGTCAGCGGCTGTACCTCAAGGTCCACCGCATCGCTAAGCACAAGCGAGCCAGGTGATAAGGTAATCGTAGAACTGCCAGCAAACGTTAGAACGTGGTCCGACGAGGGTTCAATGCTTCCTTTTTCTCGACCAGCTACGGCTAAATGCGCGGCCGCGATCACTAACGGCTGGGATCCGGTCTCGTTAGACAAACGAATACGCACCCGGTCACCGCCAACACTCAGCCGAACGAACTGGCGCAGGGTTTGATCGGACAGTTCCTGGCCGATAGCGAACCCGGGTGCACAGCCCCAGCTTGCCACCCAATTTTCACTGGGTGTGTTCCGCGCTTGGGCGGTCGCGCTAATCGAGCTGAATAGCGGACTACACCAGACGCAGAACCAAATCAGCCGCAACCGAACGGAGCGACCGCAGACTGGTCGCGCCGTAGCGTAGCGAAGGCGGATCGACGCAGATTTACGCAAATAATTGGCGTCTAGTCGGCCTTATTTAACGGCCAACGATTTCTCGATCTCTTTGATCCGTTCCACCTTTGGCCCGGACCGGCCGGCTTGAAACTCAGAGCGCAGCCAGACATCTACCAGCGACTTCGCCAGCTCCGGCGCGAGAACGCGTGCCCCAAGAGTCATTATCTGGCAATCATTGCTCATTCGTGACCGCTCTGCCGAATAAAGGTCGTGACAGACGGCGGCTCGAATCCCGGGAACTTTGTTCGCCGTAATGCAAACTCCGATTCCGGTACCGCACATCAAAATTCCACGTTCATGTTTGCCGTCAGCGACGGCCTGCGCCACTTCAAGGGCGATATCCGGGTAAAGCATAGGATCGTCGGAGAAAACTCCGTAATCGTGAACTGGGATGCCTTTGCTCTCCAGATGTTTGACAATCTCTGCCTTCAACTCCACTGCGGCGTCATCCGCGCCGATGGCAATTGGTTTCATGTCTTTCTCTTTGCTCACTTTCCTTTTCCTCGATTGGTTGAACATAGCTCGCTTTAACTAACGAGCGAAATCTCCTAGTCTCATGCCCCGTCGAGAACCCGTCCGATAACCGAGATGAAACCCGCCGGGTCAGCGGCCGCTCCACCAACAAATAAACCATCGATCCCATTAACTGAGGCAATCTCCCGGCAATTGCTGAGATTGACATTACCTCCGTAAATTAACCGGACCGAATTCTCGGTCCCGAAACTCGTTTTTAATGCTCCCCGGATTAGTTCAGTCGATTGCTTAACTCGGGTAACAGGGGCCGCAGCGTCAACTCGTCTTCCTCAAGTATTGCTGCGCCTCGCGTTGGTCGACGTTACGCATCTTCCAGTTTGTTCCAAAGACGGCTTGCATCAGTGAAATTCCAGCGACGGTTTAGTCTCCTGCGTGCGATTGCCTTTCCATGGCCGGCCCTCGATGCCGCAGAAATTAAGTATCAGCTTTGTAGGGACAGCGATTTAGCGTTCGCCGCCAGCCCCGTGAAGAAGAGAGCCACTGAGATAGCTCCCGGATCCGGTGTACCTTTGGCCCGTTCGCCGAGCGTTTTCGCTCGCCCAAATTTTGGTATCAGCTCAGCACTTTTTTCTGCTCCCTGCATGGCCGCACTCGCCGCCTGATCCAGAGCCGAAATAAGATCACCTCGGCTTTCCCGGAGCGATGTTAGCGCCGGTACCAAGGCGTCGAACATGGTTTTGTCACCCGGTTGGGCCTTCGTCCGACCTTGCAAATCCTCAAGTCCGCGATCAAACAGGGCGTTGAGGGTTCCCAGATCAAGCACCTCGCTCGCCGGTACTTTCTCTGCCGAGCGAAAAAAGAGGCCGAAAAGCATCCCTGACGCGCCTCCCATCGAAGTCATCATGGCACGGCCAACCGTACCAAACACTTGATTCACGGAAGAGAAGCTGCCGGTTTCCAAAGAGTCGATGGCTGCTTGGGCGCCGCGCCAGATGGTAGATCCGTGGTCGCCATCCCCCAGAGCTCGATCCAGCTCGTTTAAACGGTCACGTTCCGCGACCCAGCTCGAAAGCGTCTTTGCCAACAATTCTTTAACCTGGGACGGATTCAGTGACTGTGGATTCTTTTCCATGGTTAACTTCAATCCTAACCGGCCGCCACACTTAGGGTCGAACTGTCGAATAAGCGAACGAGCGAGCGTCGGCATTCAACAGGTGTTCTAGCTCATCGTCCAGTTTGATCAGCGTGATCGAAAATCCAGCCATGTCCAAAGATGTGGCAAACTGGCCAGTCCGGAAAAGCGGGCTATGGATGCCATTTTTTTCGAGATTGATTCTGGTGTGACCGGCGACCGCGAGCAATTCTAGTACGGTTGTACTACCCAGACCGTTCACCATCACGGCGGCGCGATCCAAGCTGAGTCCGGTACGTTGGAAGTCGGCCAGGATCAAATCCAGCATTCGCGGAATCAGCGTCTCCACCGGCTCGAACGTTGAACGCTGGACACCTATTTCGCCGTGCAAGCCCATACCAATCTCGATCTCACCAACGGGTAACTCGAACATTGGCTGCCCGGTGTCGATCGAAGCCGCAGCCCTGAGAGCAACCCCCAAAGACCGCGTCCAAGTAGAAGCTTTTTCTCCAAGGCCAAGAACGTCAGAGAAGCTATCTCCCCGGTCCGCGGCTGCCGCGACGCATTTGAGTACAAAAATGTCTCCGGCTATTCCGCGGCGCTCGGTGGCAGCATCGGAGGCGGCCGAGGCGACATCGTCATGGACTCGGATCTCGTCTACTTTAATCCCGTTGGCGCGAGCTTCCTCGGCGGCGAAGCCGAAGTTCAGGACATCACCTGAATAGTTACCATAGAGGTAGATCACCCCTTCGCAGGGTTGGAGAGCTTCGGTTACGGCGAGAATCGAATCGGGATTCGGCGCCGCGAAAATCTCTCCGGCGATAGCGCCATCCGCCATCCCGGGTCCGACAGCACCTAGGAATAGCGGCTCGTGCCCGCTACCGCCGCCAGTGAGCAGCTTCGCTTTACGCGCTGAGTTACCGCGGTAAATAACGCCGAAGTGAGACCCGACGCGT
>JAFAHI010000631.1 GCA_019237325.1 Verrucomicrobiota bacterium
AGAAGGTGGATGCCATCTGTGTCGTTCCGTTCCAACCGCCCGCCATGGAACCGGTTTTGAAAAAGGCATTGGACAACCATATCGTCGTCATCACGCACGAAGCATCAGATATTCAGAACGCCGATTACGATATTGAGGCCTTCGACAATGCTGCCTTCGGAGAACACATCATGGAGAACCTTGCCAAGGCCATGAACTACGAGGGCGAATACGTAGTCATGGTGGGAAGCTTGACGTCAAAGACCCATAACCAATGGGCAGACGCTGCCATCGCTCTACAGCGCAAGAAGTATCCGAAGATGAAACTCGCAGTCGATAAGGTTGAGACAAACGATGACCAACAGGTCTCCTACGCCAAAGCGAAAGAATTGCTGCGGTCTCACCCCAATCTGCGAGGCTTTGAAGGCAGCGCGTCAACCGATGCTCCCGGTTGCGGACTCGCGGTGGAAGAAGCCGGCCTCCAAGATAAGGTAGCCGTGGTCGGCACCGGTGTACCTTCCCTGGTTAAGAAATACCTCCCGAGCGGGGCCGTCAAAGTAATCTCCTTTTGGGATTCAGCGGATGCCGGCTACCTCATGAACAAAGTCGCTGTCATGGTGTTAAACGGCCAAAAGGTTACCGATAGCATGGACCTCGGTGTACCCGGCTACAACAAGATCCGCCTGGCCGGCAAAGTGATTTACGGCAGTGGCTGGACCGACTGCACCAAAGACAACATGGACAAATTCGATTTCTAACGGCGCCCCCTTTAGCCGCAACGAAGTCCCTTAAGACCGGCTTTTCAGCCGGTCTTTTGTTGGCTAAATAGCTGCGGCCAAACCCAAAACAAACCGCGAATCGACACGAATGAACGCGAATAAACAGAGCGCTAGTTGGCCCAGCCGTTGCCCCGCGCAAGAATTTATCTGCGTAAATCTGCGTCCATCTGCGGTTCGTTTGCGTTTTTAGGTCTTTATTCGAGTCCATTCGTGCCCATTCGCGGTTACATTCCTCTCACTTCTCACCTCTCGCCTCTCACTTCTCACCAATCACCTCTCACTCCCCAAAGTGGCTTCGCTCGTCGCTCAGAACATTTCTAAAACTTACGTCCGAGTCCCGGTCCTACAGGATGTCACGCTCTCCGTTGAAGCGGCTTCCGTGCATTGTCTAGCAGGCGAGAATGGTTCTGGGAAATCGACTTTGATCAAGATCATTTCCGGTACCCTGAGCGCTGATACCGGTACCGTGATCATCGACGGGCATGATGCGACTCGTGAGAACGCGCTTAAACGCATCGGCCTCGGTCTGAGTATCATTTATCAGGATTTTTCGCTCCTGCCCAACCTGACGGTCTTCGAGAATATCACTTTCCTGGACAGCGTCTCCCGGCGCCGGAAATTCGCGAACTTCCGGCAAATGAAGCAGCACGCTCAGGAGACATTGACGCAGATGGATGTCGAAATTCTGCTGGAAACCTTGGTCGAAGATTTGCCTGTCGCTAATCAACAATTGGTGGCGATCGCTCGGGCTCTGCGGAACCGGTCAAAGATTATCATCATGGATGAGCCCACCTCTGCGCTCACTCGCCGCGAGGTTAAGGCCTTATTCAAGATCGTCCGATCCGTCAGCCAGCAAGGTGTCAGTTTTATTTTCGTCACTCATAAGCTGGAAGAGATCTACGAAATCTGCGACGAAGTTACTGTTCTTCGGAACGGCAAGGTTGTTGCCACCGGACCAATCGCAAATTTTTCGACGGCTGATCTCAGCCAGGCGATCACCGGCCGCCAGATTCTCGTCGAGCGATTGCAACCTCCGGCGCCAGATCCAACCGCCGCACCGCTTCTCCGAGTTGAATCGTTGACGCTGCCACCACTTTTTTACGATGTAACTTTCGATGTCAAACCGGGAGAAATCCTCGGGCTCACTGGTTTGCTCGGCTCCGGCCGCAGCGAGCTCGCCATAAGCCTGTCCGGTAAAACGCCTCCAGCCAGCGGGCGGATCTTGCTCGCGGGCAAACCGATTTCGCCGCGAAACGTGTTAGAAGCGCAGGCTCTTGGTATCGGCTATATCCCGGAAGACCGGCTCAATGAAGGGTTGTTCCTCGAACAAGAGATTTTCGACAACATCTTAATTGGTAACCTTTGGCGCAGAACTCGGGGCGGATTGCTGGATTTTCGCCAAATCCGGGAGGACGGCCAAGGCTATATCAAACAACTGAATATCAAAGCCCCAGAGGGAACGGCCCCCGTACAAACATTGTCAGGCGGGAACCAACAACGTGTCTTGATTGCGCGCTATCTCGATCTAGGACCGAAAGTGCTCATTCTTAACGGGCCGACCATGGGAGTCGATGTGGGTTCCAAACGCGATATCCACCTTCTAATCGCTCAACTGGCGCAGCGCGGAACCGCCGTCATCGTTGTTTCGGATGATCTGCCGGAAGTGCTCAGTATTTGCCACCGGGTGATCGTATTGGCAAACGGACGAGTTGCTCATGAGGAACCCGTGGAGACGCTGAATCTGAACACACTGGTTCAGGAGGTAACATTAGAGTCATGACCCAGGACGCTATGCTGGCCCATCTTTATCGTACTCGTCCTCGTCGTCGTCTTCGTCCTCGGCTTTATTTGGTGCGAGCGAAGCCCCAGATTCTACAGACCGAGGACTCTCCAAATGCCTTGCTCCACTCATCGAACGCGCCAATTCGCAGTTCCGCACTCTCGAACGACGAGTACGAGAACCACAATGATAGACGCATGAACGCCGCAATGCCTGAGATCATCCTATTTCCTTGAGTAAACTCCAGATGCGCTGGCTAACTCGTTATCTCCGAACTTCAGAAGGCGTAATCCTGATAACAACGCTGTTGTTGTGTATCGTGATCGGCTTCTTAAATCCGGTCTTCTTAAGTGCAGCCAACCTCTTGGACCTGGTCCGCGACAGCATTACCACTGGTATTTTCGCGATGGCAGTCTACGTCGCCTTATTGTCGGGCGGGATCGACGTCTCGTTTACTGCTATCGCAGCAACCGCCATGTACGGTAGCGTGAAATTATTCGTGCTAATCAACCCTCATGCACCGCTCCTTCCAATCTTCTTAGTAGCAGCAGCCATCGGTGCGATCTTGGGTTCGATCAACGGGCTCTTAATCGCCATATTTCGATTACCAACCTTGATCGTGACCCTTGGGACCCTGAGTTTCTTTCATGGCTTTCTACTCACTTTCCTAGGGTCCAGGCACATCACGGATATTCCGGACTCCATGCTGGACCTATCCAGAAGCTTTCTCTATCGGGGCCGGTTGGCGGACGGCAGCCTTTTCAGTCTACCCACTACCTCTCTATTCTTAATTGCTGCTATCGTCCTAATTGCTTGGCTGGTGCGGTTCACTGCTTTCGGCCGTTACATCTACGCGATCGGCGGCAGCGAGGTTGCCTGTAGCCGGTTAGGGATACCTGTGGCTCGCACCAAGTTTTTAATTTACGTCCTTATCGGTGTCATGGCCGGCGTCACCGGAATCGTCCACAGTTCTCAGGCTCGGGTTGCCAACCCATTCGACTTAGTCGGCAGCGAGCTGAACGTGATCGCGGCCGTCGTTCTCGGCGGCACCCGGATCTCCGGCGGCCACGGAACAGTGTTCGGTACCATCCTCGGTGTCTTCCTGGTCACCGTTATCAATAATTCCCTGGTCCTGATCGGTATTTCGTCGTACTGGGAGCGCTGCGTTATCGGGGCCCTTATCATCGTTGGCGCCGGCGTGCCCTTGCTCCTGCAGCGCCTCCAAGCTCGCCGTTCGGCCGTAGCGCCTTCCAGCCACAGCCCGGTTCAGGTCCCCGCCCCGCGCCCAGAATCCAATCGCTAACCCCTGCAGAAAACGCCCCAAACGCCCGGCAACGCCGTGAACTGATCCGTACTAATCAGTTCTCAGCCTCGGTTAAGAGTCCCACCAGAATCGATCGGGAACGAATTCATAGGCACCTTCGGCAGTCGCGCAAACCCGGCCAACCCCGGGAAATGGAAAATGGAAGGAGTGAAAGCGGATTCGATCGCGCGCCAGTACATCCAGTAATTTTCGGCGAGTCTCCGCTGTTTTGGCGCGCGATAAATCGCCTATGCTCGTCCATTCCGGGTGCGTCAGATGCAGGATCGGATCATGCATTGTGTCACCAGTTGCGATGAACTCCCCTCCTGCCGAGTTGAAAACAAATCCGCTGTGGCCCGGTGTGTGCCCCGGAAGAGCAATCGCCGTAATTCCGGGAAGCAGTTCCGAGTCCGGTTTAAACGGCTGAATTTGCTTTTCCAAGATCGACACTCCCCGGCGCGCACACTGAATAGTAAAGTCGATAAATTGCTGCGGCAGATCTCGGACATCCCCGAGATCTATCGATGATTGGCTCCAAAAGTTAATCTCGGCCTCGGAAATGAAAAATTTCGCGTTCGGAAAGGTCGCTTGGCCAGACCCCGATTCAAAGGCACCGCCAATATGATCGACGTGCAAATGGGTCATTAGTACAACACTGATTTCTTCTGGGCGGATATTCAGTGCTGCAAGATGCTGCGGGAGCAGACCTGCACTGCCCGGTAACTGAGTTCCGATCCCGGTATCGACCAGGACGGTCTCGCCAGCCCATCGGAATAACAAAGGATCGGACGAAAACTGGAGCCTGTTTGACGGCAAAAAGTGATGCTCCAGCAGTTCAGCGATCGTCGAATCGGGGACTCCGACTGCAAACTGCTGGACCGGTTCTACCCAGATCGAATGATCGAATAGCACCCATGCGTCCGTCTCCCCCAAACTGAGACGGTAGACACCATTCCGGCCGTTTATCGGTTGTTTTGACGGTTCTGGATAAGCTGAGCTCATGTTAGTAACGTCCTCCCATTGGTGCCGGGAGCTCGTTCAGCGACAACAGCTCCTCTTTGGTCAATTGTATGTGAGCACCGCCTAAATTCTCTTCAAGATGATTTCGCTTCGATGCGCCAGGAATCGGGACAACGTTTTCGCCTAGAGCCAGGACCCAAGCTAGAGCGATTTGCGCGGGAGCAGCCTCTTTTCGCTTCGCAAGATCCTTCACGGCCTCCACAATTCGCACGTTGGTTTTCAAAGCTTCCGGTTGAAACCTTGGCAGAAGAGAACGGAAATCCTCCTTTTTAAAATTAGAAGCTTGGTCGAAGTGACCGGTCAAGAATCCGCGCCCTAGTGGGGAAAAAGGCAGAAAACCGATCTCATGCTGTTGGCAGAACGGCAGCACCTCCGAAAGTACATCCCGCGTCCACAACGAAAGCTCAGACTGGACGGTCGTGATCGGGTATACTTGGTGTGCGCGGGACAGCTCGTCGACCGTACATTCGGACAATCCGATGTGCCGCACCTTTCCCGCCTTCACGAGACTCGCGAAAGCGCCTACGGTTTCTTCGATAGGAACCTGAGGATCAACTCGGTGAAGTTGATACAGATCAATGTAATCCGTGCGTAAGCGGCGTAAGGAATCATCACAAGACTTGAGAATATGCTCAGGGCTACCATTCCTGGTCAGGGAGAACTTGCTGGCGTCGTGATGAAACACCGACGCGTCCGGGACCTGAAGACCACACTTCGTAGCCAGCACGACTTCTTGCCGATGACCGGCTAAGGCTTCACCGACTAGCTCCTCATTAAGAAAAGGTCCATAAATATCGGCCGTATCGAAAAGGGTGACTCCAAGGTCTAAGGCGCGATGAATGGTTGCAAGCGACTCGGCGCGATCGGCTTTCCCGTAGCCCCAAGTCATCCCCATACAGAAGCATATTTCCACGAGGTATTATTCGAGCATGGAGCTACGCCATCTACGCTATTTTGTGACCGTCGCTGAGGTTGGAGCCTCCGAGTTCCCTGTTCCCAAACGTCTCAGGGACTTTGCGGAACTGCCTTTCGTCGGTCTGGATAGAAACGACTTTAGCGAGTATTGGCGATTTATTGATCGCTTGTGCGAGACGTATGATCTGCGTCTGAGGCTAATCTTAGAGGCTAAAGAAAAACATTCCTTGATGATGCTGGTAGCCGGTGGAATGGGCGTTTCCATATTACCCGCACACGTCGCCGACAGCGTCCACGGCACCCTCCGCATCGTGCCCATCCCGGATTTAACAGAAGAGATTCCCGTTGCTGTCGCCTTTCAACGTCACTCACAGAACCCGACCTTGATCGCCTTCATCGAGGTCCTAAAGGACTGCCTGGAGTTACGTTTTGCAAGCTCCGTTCCGCAAAAACCGAGAGCTAGCTCCGTAGGAGCGAAATCTTTATAGAT
Source organism: Verrucomicrobiota bacterium (assembly GCA_019237325.1). Taxonomy (GTDB): domain Bacteria; phylum Verrucomicrobiota; class Verrucomicrobiia; order Chthoniobacterales; family JAFAMB01; genus JAFAVN01. The sequence goes on from JAFAHI010000631.1 coordinate 6,267, forward strand.
ACCGGTTAAAATCCGCGGTGAGCTCGTAGGCGCGGCATATCAACCGGTTAACAGGGCGCCAAGCTGATTCATCAGGCCCATCACGTCATTCTTAACCCAACTTTCTGCTAACCGGCCGTCGATAATCCGGACCATAGTTACCCTAAAACAGTGACTGCTCTGCCTACCGAAAGGGACAGGTCTGCGTGCCGCTCTCGACCGGAGCTGTGCCAGAGCCGGCTTCCAACCAAGGATTGCCATCGAAGCGACTAATCTCAATCTCTTGGCTGAGCTTGCGGGCCGAGGACTTGGTATCGGGATCTTGCTGGAATCCGCTGCGATCACCCACGCTAACATCATCCACGGACTACCGATTACCCGCCCCCAACTTCGCGGGCGATTGGAGCTTGCCTGGAATGCTGAAGAACCAACGAGCCGGCAGCTCGCGACTTGATCAGTTACGCGCGCCGCCGGTTCGCATCGAGCCGTTAAAGCTTTAGTTACGCCGCTTACGGATCTCTGCCCTAGGACAGGCTGAAATCCGCGAGCTTGTTAGGAGCAATAGTTCGATGCCCAGTATGAGTTCCCGCTGTTTGACCTCTCGATGCAGTAAGAATATCTTACTGCACGGTGACAACGACTCTCTCCGCTAAGGGACAAATCGTGATTCCTCAAGAAGTTCGAGCGAAGCTAGACTTGCGACCAGGTGACGATTTTATCGTACTTTACTCCAACACGGGAGAAATCCTCCTGCGGCCAGTTCGCCGCCGCAGCAGTAAGAGCCTAGTTGACGCACTTCAAGCTCTCCACGGTCTCGCTCTGGCCCGTTCGGATGAGCCGATTAGGGGAGTGCCATTGTGAACTATCTGGTGGACACGAACGCGGCTTCGGAGCTAATGAAAATAGCTCCTGAGGAGTCCGTTTTGAATTGGGCGCTGAGTAACCAGGAGACTTGTTTCCTCAGTGTCATAACCATCGGTGAAATCGAACGCGGAATTGAATTGCTGGCGACGGGAAGGAAAAAGCAACGGTTAAGGATAGCATTTGCCGAGCTGATCGAGGCAATGGAGGATCGTACTCTCGCTTTCGATCGTGCGGTCGCGCATCAATGGGCAATCTTAACCGGTGCTTGGCAGCGCAAAGGCAAAACCCTTCCAGTGTTAGATAGCATGATCGAGGCAACGGCCGTCCGCTGGAATTTAACAATCGTGACTCGAAATACGACTGATTTTGTTGAGGCTCAGACTCTTGATCCATGGAAGTCTTGAGGGCGAGGCGGCACGGAAGACGCTGCGCTTTGTTTCTTTTGCCTACTCCAAAACTTCATTAATTCCATACCCCAGATGCTCACGGCTTGGCACGCTTTTTGGCCTAGAAACATGTCGAGATCATTCCAGGCCCAAGCTCTCCGCGGAAACGCTGGCTCATCGAGAGCCTCGCCTTACCAAATCCACCCGCTCACCTTGTAGTCCGAGGCGGTTCGGCGAAGAGATGTCTTGCAGTCACTGAACCGTCTCCCATAGCCTAGGGAACACCTGTCAATTGACAGATCGTAACAGCATCACAGCTACTATGGACCAAATAGTAACAGCAATTGCACAAAAGCTTGGGATTCCCGAGGCGGTCGTTCGCTCGGGATTGGTAGTATTACTGAACTTCCTGAAGCAAAAAGCGGGAGGAAGCGAATTTGGGGCTCTTCTAAATCAAATTCCTGGCGCGAATGATCTCGCGAATGCGCCAACGCCGGACGCTGGCGGCGGGAATCTTCTCGGCAATCTGATTGGGAGTGTCAGCTCGTTGTTTGGAGGACAAGCTGCCGACATCGGTAAGGTTGTAGCGGGTCTGGAAAATGCCGGGCTCCAGACCGAGTTAATCCCGCCGTTTGTAGAAAACTTTATCGGCGAGGCCAAGAAAGTTGCCGGAGAAGATACGGTAAATAACTTGCTCTCTACCGTACCGGCTCTGGCGGGCCTTACTAAAAAATAGCGCTAAGAAAACGATCCGCAGATCCACGCACGTTCAGTTGATCTCTTCCTGAGCGGCGCCTGAAAGTCCAGCGCCGCGAGGAAGGACTCAATGGTCGAGTGCGGGAGGACGGCCGGCCACCCAGTACCTGGAGAACAAGAGTTCTGCGGAAAACGCGAGAGTGAATCTCCCTCTGCGGTTAGTCGCTTGACTGACCGCCCAACTGCGCCTTTCAAGGCCAGTACTCGCCGGCGCCCTGCTCTACACCGGCGCAATTCTGTGGTAGAACTCTTTCCTAATCTTTACGGTCGAACAAACGGTTTCATTACCGAAGGATCCATTACCAACTCTCCGGATTTAATCCCGTAGACCGTAACCCGGTTATGAGGAGGATACGGACTGACCACGATATCGTAATCCTTCGTGCGCGTCGCTACCGGAAAAATACTACCATCCCACAAGTAGATGATATCTTTCCCGGCAAGGTGAACAACGAAGCCGAGACTATTTCCTACCAAACTGCTATTGACACCGATCGGAGCGATGCCGACTGCAGTCGATGACAGACTGCCATTTGTCTGCCCATACGCCTTTGACGAGGCTAATCCGAGAACCGCCAGAATGACGATCCCAAGGTGGATCATTTTTGTCATATAAGGACTCCGCAGGCTCCCTAGCAGCAGGTTGCAGACCTGGTTCCTGCTAAAGACGAACCTTATTATGTCAGACTTGTGGCAAAATGCCGAGAAATAATCCAAAGTTTTTCCGGGCGGCTGAGGCGGTATTTCTTCTTAAATACCCGAAAATGGTCGCTTTCGATCCGGGTAAGCAGCTTGAAATACACCTCCCGCATCAATTCAGCCGCCTTCATCGACCGGTGATCCTCGGCGGGCAGCGATTCTGTAGCTCTTTGGAAGTACGCGTGGGCCCGTTCTGCCTGGAATCTCATCAGCGCGACAAACCGGTCATCGTACTTCCGCTGGACCAGTTCTTCCTCCGGGTAGTTAAACTTGGCTAATTCATCAAGCGGCAGATAAATCCGGCCCCCGTTGGCTAAGTCCGTGCCTACGTCGCGGATAATATTGGTGAGCTGCAACGCCAAGCCCAGATAGTAGGCGTAATCCCGGCAGCGTTCATTTTTATAGCCAAAGATCTCTATACTGATCAGCCCGACCGCGCTGGCGACCCGATAACAATATTCTGAAAGCTCCGCAAAAGTCGGGAACCGGACCTGCTGGAGATCCATCTCCACACCATTAAGAATATCTTCAAAGTGCAAGACTTTGAGCGAGTATTTCTTGATCAACTCCCGAATCTCGCCGGCAAAATCCGGTTCTGCGGGACTCGATCGCCGGATCCACGACCTCCAATTTTCCAACCGCGCCCGACGCTCGTCGGTTGGGAGAACCGGATCGTCAGCGATGTCATCAACGTGCCGGCAGAATGCGTAGAAGATCGAGATATCCCGGCGTTTCTCTTTCGGTAAGCAGAAGAAGGCAAAAGCAAGGTTCGACCCACTTTTCCGTGTTATGTTTTCGGCATTGCTCATGTTCTGGGCTCCTTCCGAACTTCCCGGATTCCAGCCGCCCCTATTTCGAGTACGACATCCCCGCTGGCGAAGTCAATCCCTGCTGAGAGCGTCGCAATCACAGTGGTTCCGAGACGTTCGGGGATCCGCCGGGCCACATCGAAGACCCGGAGGGCCGCTTCGGGGTCTAGCCCCAACCCCAGCTCCTCGATGATGAGCAACCGAGGATGATGTACGATCGCGCGCGCTAGCGCCGTGAAGTGTTGCTGCAACGGTGGCAGCGTCGAAGCCGGCAGTTCGACCAACTCGGAGATTCCCACCAGATCAAGGATCATTTCAGTGATGCTCTTGGCTTCTCGAGCATCAACCTGCGCCACTTTGAACAGCG
>JAFAHI010000666.1 GCA_019237325.1 Verrucomicrobiota bacterium
GCGTACTACGATCGTCATACGAGAAGTCGAAGGATCATTGGTCGGCGCGACATTCAAGCTGTCAATATTGAATCCGCGCCCACTAAACATGCCCGCAACGCGTGTGAGCACGCCGAAGCGGTTCTCAACCAGAATCGAGATTGTGTGGCGCATAGGGAAAAGACCTGAACCATCTCGCGAACATAAATAAAATCAATCCAATTCTGGTTTCGAAAGGCAAAACGTCACATCGAGCTCACTAAGCGGGAGCAGGAGACAACAGGAGGAAACTTCATAACAGGCCGCAAAGGCCACAAAGAATCTGGACACAGAATCTTCTCTTTGTGGCCTTTGCGGCCTTATTGTGAAATTTCCTCCTGTTGGGTTTCCGGGCGTCTTTGAGCTCTCGTTGTGAGAATTTCGGGTTCTTGATCGGTGAAAACGAAATGCTAGAAACCTCGATGTGCCCGTGGCATTCTGCGGCCCGTTATGACAATTTTTACTCCGCCTGAGAAACTGTACAAAGGGTATATTTTTGACTGTGACGGGACGTTGGCGAATTCGATGCCGGTCCATTACGCAGCGTGGCGACAGACCGCGGAAGAGAACGGGGTGGCGATGTCGGAAGAGCTTTTTTACAGCCTGGGTGGAGTACCGACGACCAGAATCGTGGAGATTTTGAACGAAAAATTCGGAACCAACATGGATCCAGAACAGGTCGGTAAACGGAAAGAAGAGGTTTACGTCCAGAACATGGACGAGACGAAGCCGATCGAGGAAGTGACCGCATTTGCTCGGAAGGTGGCGACGTTTGCCAAGGTGTCGGTTGCTTCCGGCGGATATCTCCCGGTGGTGGAGAAAACTTTAGAGGTGATTGGATTTAAAGACTTTTTCCCTATCATCGTCACAACTGAACAGGTCACCCGGGGTAAGCCTTTTCCGGACGTGTTCCTGGAAGCCGCCAAGCGCATGGGCGTGCCACCGAATGAGTGCTTGGTACTTGAAGATAGTCCCGCGGGTATTGAGGCAGCTAAGGCCGCGGGGATGGATTACAGTTTCGTGGCGAAGCCGTGATTGCGAAAAGGGCGAAACGGCGACGTGGCGATGAGGGGCAAAGCGCCACCTGGAGGGGGCCGCTTTAGAACGTGCCTAAGGATCCCCCGATATTAGTTCGAGCGCGGCGAAGTCCAAAAGTCGTGTTAAACAGGCGGCTCCCGGAAATTACCGCACGCTATGTTTTGTCCATTGTTCGGCTCGGGGATTGTTCGTTCGCGTATCCGGCCAACATACCTAACACGCCTTGAGACGTTCGCGGGAGCCGCCTGTTTAACGAAATTTGCGGTCAGGCGACGCTCCGAGAAGGAATATAGCGGGGTCTTTTAAGTGCGATCCAAAGCGGCTCCCCTCCAGGCGCCCCATCGCCGTTTCGCCCATTCGCCGTTTCGCAAATCACTAGCGGCTCGCAACCGCTCTACCGTCGCGATCGAGGCCCCAGATCAACATTCTCTGGGCGTCATCGAAAAGGAAATGAAGCGTTCCTCCCAATTGTACCAGAATCACATCATGGCCGCCGTAGCTCGCGCTGGAAACCAAACATCGGCCGCTCGCTTCGGTGAAACCGGTTTTCATGCCTGTAAACATCGGAGAACGCGCAATCAGTCTGTTAGTGGCCTCAAAATAACGGTGGCGCCCTGAAGTATAGGTAAAGCTGAACCCGGTTAACCGCATATACTGCCGCAAAATTGGTTCGTGATATGCGGCGAAAGCAATCCTAGCCATATTTCGGGCTGTTGAGTATTGGCCGGGTACGGGTAACCCGTTGGGATTGACGAAATGACTTTCGGTTGCACCCAGCGAAAACGCCTTGGCGTTCATCCGTTCAGCGAAAGCGGAAAGACTGCCGGCCTCGTTTCGAGCCAAACAGACCGCAGCATCATTACAACTGTGTACCAACAAAGCCGCCAGAAGTTGCCGCTTACTATAAACGTCGCCCGGCCGAAAACCGAGCTTCGTCGGTTCTACTTGGCAATCCGCGGAGATTACACGGTCCGCCGCATCTAGATTCCCATCCTGGACCAGAATCAACGCAGTTAACAATTTTTGCGTGCTCGCCACCGGACGGCGAATGTCCGGATTTTTCATGTACAGGACCGCACCGGACCTGGCATCGATCATGATGGCAGAACTAGCTGCAGTTTGAGGCGCATCGGCTGGGTAAATCGATGCCCCGGTAGCTCCGACTGGATCGTCGGCCACCCCAGACGTTCGGAACAACGGAAAGGTTGGTGATGCCGACGGTTGCGGTGCAGGCAATGGCTGCACCGGTAGAGCCCGCCGTACAGTTCCGTCCGCGCCGGACATTGAAGCAGCAACAGCCAACTCAACAAAGCAAATGCAAACTAACCTCCAACTCAAGCCCATGAGCATGACATGGTTTATTACAAAAATTACTTTTACGCAATTGAGAGAACTGAACGGAAAAATGTTCTCAATCGAGCGTTTTCTCGGTAAACTCAGCCCGGATGATACGAAGAGTTGTCTGGTTAGCTGTTGTCGCCACTAGCTCACTTCTCTTCTTTGGCTGCAGCGCAGAACGTGAGCTGCCTCAATATGAGGCACCTTTGGCACGGAGCGAGTACATGAAAATCCGAACGACCGCGTACAACGATCATGAGAGTGATCACATAAAATACGCGAATGCCAACGCAGCTGGAAGTACGCTGCAAGCGGGGCAGATCCGAAGTGCGGCGGCGGATTGGTCCCGCTGGCCGATGGGAACCCAGTTCGTGATCGAAGCGACGGGCCAATTGTACGTCGTTGATGATTACGGCTGGGATTTAGCCGGTAGAAACACGATCGATCTTTATTGCCCAAGTCGAGCGGAGATGAACGCCTGGGGTGTACGCCGGGTCACGATTCACGTTCTGCATTGGGGCGATCCGTGGGCCAGTTATCGGATCCTAAAACCGAGGACTGGTTACGCGCATGTCCGGAGAATGATAGACGAGATCCACCGATTCTATCGCGAAGACAGAATACAAGAACCGGCTCCAGTAAAAGTGGAAACCGTTCCGGTGAAAGCAGAACCGGCGGTTCCGTTAAAGCCGTTTTTGCAAGCGAACAATATGTAAGGGGCGCGAAGCGTCGATTCGGTCGGAACCCCTGGAGGGGAGCCGCTTTTGGGCTCGACTAGATGGACTCGCGAATTTAGGTCCCGCCCTCTGGTATTGCAGAAAAATGCGTTAAACAGGCGGCTCCCGGGAACCACCCAGCGCGATGCTTGTTTCCAAACGCGTTGGGTCGAGGGGATTGTTGAGGCGCGATCGGTAGAATGGAAAATCGCTTGGCCGTTCGCGGGAGCCGCTTGCTGACTCGTTCTGCGGCCATATCGCGCAATAGAGCTAAGTTTGCATGGTGGTGTGGGTGAGTTCAAAAGCGGCTCCCCTCCAGGGGTTCCGACCGAGTTGCCCATTCCCCTACCAAGCTAGAACCACAGAAAATGGCGCTTCTGTTGGGGCGATCCGCCCGGGGCAGCAGGCT
>JAFAHI010000708.1 GCA_019237325.1 Verrucomicrobiota bacterium
GCCAAGCGCGGGATTCGGAACCAGGAAGGCAGGGAACGTTCCACCGGCACAATCTGTTCCATTAGCTTCGAGGTGAAAAATTCGGAATGCGCGAACTTCACGGGAACGAGATTGCGCTTCAACAGCTTTTTCAGCTTCGACATGTCATCACGTTCTTTAAGCAACTCCGGATGCTGCTTTTCGAAAGCGGCTGCCTCTTCCTCAGTCAGAGCCCCGTCGACCCAGGCAGTGTAGAGTTCCTCAAAGGTTTTCATAAACGTCCCTCAGCAGAGTCTGTAGTTTTTTTCGCGCATAGAAAAGGCGAGACATCACCGTGCCAATCGAACATCCCAGGACCTCGGCGATCTCATTGTATTGAAGTTCCTCGATTTCCTTCATCACAATGACGGCCCGATGTTCGGGCGAAAGTTTATTGATAGCATGCTCGATTCGCTGGCGGATCTCTTCGCGTTCTAACCCTTGATGCGGCATTGGGTCCGGCCGAGGCATGGTCTTCGAACCCGGCTCAACCTGAGTAGCTGCTATCTCATCGTCGAATTCAGCGGTTTTCTTAAAGCCTTTTCGGCGCAGCGAGTCGATCGCCACATTGGTCACAATCCGATAGAGCCAGGTGTAAAAAGATGCCTGCCCTTTGAATCGGTGAATCGAGCGCCACGCCTTGAGGAATCCTTCTTGCGCCAGATCCCAGGCGTCTTGCTCATTCTGGACCATTCCGTAAATCATGGAAAAGACCTTGCTCCGGTATTTGATGACCAGCTGTTCAAAAGCGAGGGCATCTCCTTTTTGACACCGCCGGACTAATGCAATGTCATCATGCTCCACAGACTCAGCAAAGCCGCCACCACCTACAGACAATACAGACGTGTGTCCTTCAAAATTCATTCAAATGAGCCTGCAGCTTTCACCAATGCGCCTGCATTGGTGAAAGCTGCAGGCTAGGGCGGAAAAATGCGCTGGCTAAGCCGGCCGATTCTTCCGCTACTGTCGTTTTGAGTAGTCTAACTCCATTTTTGGATTACTGACCTCATTTCTGCACTCTCTTTTCGGATCTCGACCCCCCGGCAGCTTTGAGAGGCATCACAAAAATTTGCTATTTGCTATCTGCTATTCCGGAGGCGGGTTATCCATAGCGGCGGCGCCATTCTGCGCGGAGCTCACCCATCATGACGATGATGCTGTCCCTTACGTGGAACAGACGCTGAAGCAAATCCTCAAACTGCGGTCGTTTGACCAGCCCATCCCGGTCCAATTGAGTTGCAGCTTCTATGGCCGTAGAAATCGCCCGGAGCGCTCGCTTCAGATAAGCAATCGTCATCCCGATCTCTTCGCTCTCTTGGTCGCTGAGAGCTGCCGCCAGTTTGGCGCTGGCTACTGCTACGTGAGACGCCAGTTTTACCCCGATCGGGTTCGAAGCGACCCCATGAACTTCATCAAAAAGTTGATCGATCCACACGGTCAGCGAGAACGCGCTTTGATATAACGGATGCGACTCGAACGATTCTCTTAGGCTGTCATCGTCGTCAGACTCTTCTTCCTCGCCGATTTCCAGCTCTTCGAGATCTTCGATTGCCGGCTCCAACAGATGGGGCCAACCCATCTCGCGGGCGATGATCTGGTCGCGGTTCGGATCGTCGATGTATTTCTCGAACAGCTCCATGTATCGCTCGGTCTTGCTGTCCTGCTGCTGTAGAAAGCGTTCCCAGTCGTACTCGTCCCAGGCCCGCTCTGGCTCATCGAAGAAATCAGCCATACGCGATCATTATCGCACCTCAGAAACCGCTGCAAAGGTTTTATCACGCACCGTTTGCAACCGGAGCTGACCGCAAGCCGCATCAATATCGTGGCCTTTTTCGCGGCGGATGGTGGCATCGATACCGCGGCTGCGCAGAGCCTGGAGAAAAGCGTTTTGCCGATTGTTGGAAGGCCGGCTCCAACTAAGACCTTGCACTTGGTTGTAGGGAATCAGATTGACCTTAGCCTCAATCCGCCGCGCCAGCCGGGCCAGCTTCTCCGCTTGATCCAGACCGTCGTTGATTCCGTTAATTAATATAAACTCAAAGGTTATTCGTTGCTTTTTCCGACTGGAATAGTAGGCGCAAGCGTCCACCAACTCCGCCAGCGGAAATTTGCGATTCACCGGCATGATCTGCCCGCGAACCTCGTCACTAGCACCGTGTAAGGAGATCGCCAAACGAATTTGCAGC
>JAFAHI010000712.1 GCA_019237325.1 Verrucomicrobiota bacterium
GTCAGCCTGCCACAGTAACAACACCCCACCCCCAGCACCGGCGAAGACGACAACCGGTTACTCGAAGTAGGCCTGCGCCTTGGCGAGTATTTGATACCCGCCTCAGCGTCGACCTGAGGCGGGTTTTCTTGTTTTTAAACTAACGTACTGCGAATTGGCGATCAAAAACCGCCATTCGAAGTCGGGGGATTTTGTAATTCCGACGCGGCGATCGACCGCCACACGTGGTCGCCTCGCGTTTCGAGACAGCGAAACACCAGGGATAGAAAAAAAATCTTTTCCGTGCCATTCAGCGGTGATCCCAAGTGATTGGGTGAGCTTCCCCGGCCCGGAGCAAAGCATTTTGTCCTGATCCAGATGGCGCCTCTGTCTCATCAATTCCAGTCCTGAAACCGGCTGAAGCGCCCGAATGAGGACAAATCCACGGGTATCATCCGCCTTGGTTAAGAAATTCAGTAACCAATGCACCCCGTAATTCAAATAGATGTAAAGAGCTCCGGGTGGCTGGTCCTGGATAAAAGTGCGGGCGGAATTGCGTACAAAAGTATGGGCAGCTTCGTCCCCGTGCTCCGCATAAGCCTCGGTTTCGACGATAACGCCCGCGGTTTCGCCCCACGTTAGCGTGCACCCCAGCATCTCTCGGGCACAAACCAGGGGCGGCCGCTTAAAGAATTCTCGGGTCAGGGTCTCGGTCTGCATTGACTTGTGGTCGAAGATTCTGGGGCCGCCAGATACCTGGAGCCGCGGGTGCAATAATTAGTAATCAGTAATCAGTCGGTCAATAATCAGTTAAGCCGTGTCTGGTCTGATTACTGACACACTGATTACTGATTACTAGACGAATCGCTTCCCTCGCCCCAGAGTCTCCTAATGTCGGGCCCGTCTACACCGAAGGCTGCTTCACAGCCCCGATGGATGATCGAGGAAGACCCAGGGCAATTCGAAGGTGCTCGCTACGCGACCGGCAAGTGCTTTTACCCCACCGGTCTCCGTCGCGTAGTGTCCGGCGTAAATCAGATTGATTCCCAATTCCTCAGCCAAAGTGAAGGTATGATGCGGACCTTCACCGGTAATGAAAGTATCCACTCCTTCGGCTTTTGCCTGGGCCAAATCAGATCCCGCGCCTCCCGTGACGAGCCCTATCCTTTTGATCCGCTCCGGCCCCGCATGACAATGCCAAACCGCTTGGGCAAATCTCTGTTCGATTCTCCCAAGCAAAGTCGCGTAATCGAGATCGACACCGGCGAAACAACCCACACGGCGGCCTTTAAACTCAAAGAAAGGCTCGATCGGCGCCAGCCCAAGATCGGCCGCCAAGAGAACGTTGTTTCCGATTTCGGGATGAGCATCCAGCGGAAGATGGGCGCTGTAGATTGCTAGATTCGCTCCCATCGCTTTCGCCAGCTTTCTGTAGGTCGGCCCTGAGATGGGCACGCAGCCGCCCCAAAACAACCCATGATGGACTAACAAAAGGTCAACCTGTTCGCTTAGCGCCATCTCAATCACTTTCAGACCCGCATCCACCGCGGCGCCTATTTTGCTAACCCGGCCCGAATTCTCGAGCTGCAGTCCATTAAACGCGTTGGGATAATCCGGGAATGCCGGAATATCCAGCAGCGCATCGATGTAACCGGTTATAGCAGCCAGTTCTGCGTAGGGCGGTGCATTCATCGCTGAACAGGCAAATAAAAGTAGGAGTTGCCAGAGTTCAACAATTTGGTAGGGCGAGGCTCCCGAATGGCTCCATCATTTCACCAGGGATTAATCGATTGAACAACCAATGACGTGTTAGGCCGAAAAACTCGCCGAGCCGGGGCACACGCAGCGTCACGGCTCGGCGAGTTTTTAGGTGTAACAACGTCATCGGTCACCTGAATGTCGACATCTCCGCAAACATGCTCTGGTTGTTCGGGAGCCTCGCCCTACCATTATATCTCCGCCCTCGGAACAATCTGCCCCGCATACGCAATCGAAAGACGTTTTACTCCCTTTATCCTCTTCGCGATTGATCGTACTTGGGCTAAAATGCGGACTAGCACCAGCTCGTTGCGGTAACCGACGGAGTAGGAGTACTCCGGTTTCACCGCCATGTGCAGCAACACCAGCGTGTCCTCTCCGGTCCTGGTGTAAACGATTACCCCGGCCAGGTCTTTCTCCCGGCCTCGATCCAAAAATGCATATAAAGTCTGGACTTCCCGCCCTTCTATCCCAATCCTCAATTGATCGTGTTCCACGATAATCTTCGGAAATCCGTAACTGAGGATTGAAGCATTAATCCCAGATTCATGTTCACCCTGCTGCGGGTGGAAAAACATCAGCGCTTCTAACTCTTCCCGGCGGTCAACCGGCAAAGAAGACGAAAACGTCAGGTTTACCACAAGTCCATTGCTTAGGCGTGAGCGGGCACTATGTCAACAGCCCGGCTGGTTTGCAAATCGTCAAGGATTTGCAAACCAGGCGGGCTATGGCGCTAGAGTGGACCGTCGACGGTCCATTTAGCGCGTTATTTCATTGAAATCTGGCTAGGCAATAAGCAGCAGACTCCTCCGGCGACGGAGGAGTCTGCTGCCATAGCACGGAAGTCGAGGCTGCAGCATCTAAAAATGCTTGATCATTTTTAGACGCTGCGGGCTCGACTTCCATGCTGGGGGTGGTTATCGTTGAGCGATTTCCCCCAGTATGATTCAGCAAGTAGCCCAGAAGCGCA
>JAFAHI010000755.1 GCA_019237325.1 Verrucomicrobiota bacterium
CGCACATCCTTCTTATATAGGCGCCGGATCTGCTCGTACTCGTTGGAGTAGATCATGGTCCCGATTCCGCCGTTGCTGAAAATCTCCGCTAAGAGCGCTTCGTTGACGTTGCCGTTTACCAGATGGACCCGGGGTATCCCATATTGGCACGCTCGCACGGCGTGCTCCAGTTTGGACATCAGATTCGTCGAGAGCTCGGCTTTCCGCTTTCGGATAACATCCGCGACCTCCGTCGAAAGGATGTGACCAATTCTTTCTCCGTCCAAAACCAACCCATCGTGAGCGGATAAATAGATCAGCTTAGTGGCATGCAGCGCCTCTGCGATCTCCAGAGCAACTAGGTCTGAGTTAACCCGAAAGGTCCGGCCTTCCCCATCAAATCCGAGCGGCGGAACCACGGGCACAAAGTCTTCTCTCAACAACAGCTCCAACGACTGAGCATCGACCCTCTCGACCTTCCCCGAATATTGATAGTCGACCCCATGAATGATTCCCGCCGGATGCGCGATGACACAATTCGCATAGGCGGCGCGGAGATCCACTTGGGTTAGGCCCTCCATGATCTCGTTCGTCAACCGTATCCCCACATCGATCGATATCTGGAGAGTGGCGGCGTCAATGACCCCGGTCCCGTCGACGTTGGAAACGGTCACCCCTCGCTGGGCCGCGGCTCGTTCCACCTGAAAAGCTTCCCCGTGAACTAGGACAACTTTAATGTTCAACGACCTGAGAACGGCAATATCCAACAAAATGTTGGGAAAGTTTTCCGACTCTAAGATCTCGCCATTAAGCGCGATAACAAAAACCTTGTCTCGAAAACGCGTGACGTACTGCAGAATGCCACGGAGCTCTGGAAGTTTCATTAGCAGAGGGACTGACGGCCTGAAATTAAAGGAGTCCGACCAGGCGCTCAAGGGATAACGCCTTAGCCGATGGAACCACCAGGTCGGCTGCCGATAAATCTTGGCGCTCGCTAAATTGGTTCGGGATAACGACTGCTCGCATTCCGGCCGCTTTGGCAGCGCGATAGCCGGGCTCGGAATCTTCCAACGCAACCGAGAAAGTAGGCGAAGCCTGCAAAGTCTCGGCGGTCTTGAGATACACATCCGGCGCCGGCTTGGGATTAACCACCATGTCCCGAGTCACAATCGCGCGGATGAAACTGCGCAGTCCCAATCTTTCCAGACCGTCATTAACCCACCCAAAACCCGAATTACTGGCTACTCCGATTGGGATACCGGCGTCGACCGCGGCCAGCATCAGCTCGCGGATGCCGGGCAATACCCCTTGTTTGAGAGTCAACTCCCAGTTCCTGGCATCTCTTCTGAGAACCAAATTCTGCCAATCCAGCTTTCGCCCAAGCAAACCCTCCAGGTGAACTCCCGGGTCGAATCCGCCTACATAACCGGTGGCGCCCCGCCAATCGTCGAGCGTTAGCTTTTGACCGAAGTCGGCATAAAGCTCGTTCCAGCTGTCAAAGCCGGGTTTCTCGGTGTCTACAATGACATCAAAGAAAAAGAATATTAGCGATTGCAGGTTCAAAGCTCTCCGTTTTGTGGTCCCGCTTCAGGGGATCAAACGTCTGAATCCTTTCGAAGCCTACCTGCTTCGAATTTCCCAAGCCGGGAAATCTACCGTTTAAGCGCCTCCTCGAAGAGCTCGAAATCGGAGAAGAAACGCTTCACCTCTGTCGCGGCATTTTCCGGGGAGTCAGAGCCATGAACCACGTTCATCATCGCGTCTTTGCCCAAGTCTCCTCGAAGAGTTCCTTTGGCTGCCTTTCGCGAGTCCGTAGGTCCCATCAGGTCGCGAACCCTCTTCACCGCGTCTTCGCCGTTCAAAGCCAAGGCGATTACCGGGCTTTGCTGCATGAACGAGCGTAGCTCGGGGTAAAACGGGCGATCCGCGACATGGGCGTAATGTTCCGCCAGTACTTCTTCGGACAGCAGCAGCATTTTGCACCCCACGATCTCGAGCCCGGCTCGCTCAAACCGGCTAATGACCTCGCCACAGTGCTTTTGCGCAATACAGTCTGGCTTTAGTAAAACTAAAGTAGTTTCCACCA
>JAFAHI010000158.1 GCA_019237325.1 Verrucomicrobiota bacterium
ACATGCCCTGGTTTCATACGGACCCGGATATCACCAGAGCGGTAATCTCGAAGACTGAAGAGGATCTGCTGAGCAGCCTCTCGGCTTTGATGCGTAATCGGGTCGAGAACGAGAAATTGCAACGCCAGATGTCGGCAAGCATGCAAGCGATCGAGGACGCCAAGAATGAGCACGTTGCCATCAAGAATCAGATTCGAAGCGCCGAGGACGAACTGGCCGCCCGGATGAGGGAGCACGAGTCGCTCCGGGATGAGATCACACAGACGCAGCAAAGGCTACAGGAAGAACGCAGCAAACATATTGAGCACCAGGAGGCCTGGTTCAAAACGCGCCACGAATTGGAGGAATCCCGGCGAAATGTCCAATCGGCTGCATCCGAGCTCGGTGAGACCCAGGAGACGGCCCGTCTGATGAAGACACAAGTGGGCGAGTTGAAGAAAGAGATCACTCGGCTACTCGGAGAACGCGAATCGATGTTGGCGCAGCTGCAACCGATCCGGGACGAACTCGACCAGCGTCTATCCGCCCGAGAGGCCATCATCCAGCAGGTCTCTGTACTTCAGCAACACGTTGAGTCTTTGACTAACGAAAAGAACACCCTCTCAAAGGCAACCCCTGAACAAGTCAGCGAACGCGTTCAACTTCAGAAGCAGCTAGAGGAATCTCGCGAAGAGATCGCGCAACTGCGACAAGAGAGTGAACGCTTGCGCTCGGATCATCAGCGTTTGAACACCGCAAAACAGGATGCCGGAGCAGAGCTTTCAGATTTGCAGGGCCGGCTAACCAGCCTTCGGTTCAGTCACGCGGAGCTGTTGGAACAAATAAACCAGGCTCACCAAAATCACGCGGTGCTGCAGGAGAACATAAAGCAGGCCGGCGAAAGCCATAACGAGCTCCAGCAAAAGATCGATGAGGCCAAACAGGCTTTGGCGCTGACCCAGCGTCAGCACGAGGAAGTCAGCAAGCAGCTTGTTGAAGCTCAATCTCGACCCGCCGTTAAGGAGCCGGAGACGCCCATTCTCCAGCTACCGGTTGCCAAAGAAGAGCCAAAGGCAGAAACCCCACCCCCTGCTCCGCCGGTCGAACCGGACCTCCCGCTAGTCATATCCCATCCCGGGCCGGCGGTCGCCGCTTCCTGGGATTCTTATGTACTGGAGAGTGAATTTTTCACTGAGGAGACCCTGGATGCGTCACGCATCGCCGAATTAGTAACCAACTTGCCGGGAATCGAGCATTCGTTGATCGTCCAGCAATTCGGACCGGTTTTGGCAGATCTGTTACCTCAACGGCTCCATACCCTGTTCCAGGTTCCGCGCCGCGATTACGCGCTTCTTTACGATCGGCTACCTAACAAGGTCAAAGACTATTCGAACCTCCCCACTCGCCTGAGTACCTATCAAATCGGAGACGAATTCCTGACGCTGTCGGGTGCGAAAGACGTTTTCTTGGCTGTTACCCACGAGGCCCCAACGCTTCGCCCCGGTCTCCCGGAAAAGATCGCCACCGTTGCCGAAGAACTGGGCAAAATGTATCCGGCAGGAACACCGGCGAAGGCCTAGGGAAAGGTCGGGGAGCCGCATTCCGCGGGCAACGTCTGCAGAAATTGCTGCACACGTGGCTTCCTTGGGCCGAATCGTGTATTAGCCGCGCGGCTCCCTTTAACGCCTTATAGGCCACGAAACGTCCAACTTCGATTGACGTGGCGCGGTTTTCGGGGCGTCGCGGGTGTGGTACACGAAATACGTTGCGCTCAATTCTCGGTCGGGGACACGCTTTAGCATAGCACATCGAATGCGACGCCCCCTCCGTTGGGCATGTCGACAAAGCCGTGAAGGGAGGTGCGCGTCCTCGTGCCCCGGGAAACAACGAATTAACGGATCGCGGCGAGGCGATCCCTCCCGGGGGATCCGTTATCGCGCATTGACGCTCGTGACCGTCCGTTTGGTAACCTGGATGCCGCGCGACCTCGGACCTCGGACCTGGATATCTTTCATCGCGACCGTCTGCTCATCAACGCGCGTCCCTTTTGCATGCCGGTATTTCAAGCGAAGCTCGGTGACGGGTCGATCGGTGATGAACTTAAGTTCCGCGTCCTCCTGGGCACAAAAGTAATCGCGATTCATAATCGCGCCGCCAAAGGCAAAGCGTTTGATGAATGTCGCTTTCGGAGTTTTGTAAACGACGGTAAAAATCTTTTCCCGATCATAGATGTTGAAGTACTCAACGTCCTTGTCCACGAACAACTTGTCGGGCGGCGGAATCATTTGATACCGGCTATTTTTCCAGACCACCAATAACCGGTCCAGCGGTGAGCAGCGAAAAGCGGCTTCGCCTTTGACCTCCGACCCAAGGAAACCGCGTTCCCGATCATAAACGACCGCCAGTTCGTTCGCGGTCAGCTCCCGGACGTCGATCTCTTCGGCGGTCGTTGATTGCGTCCGCCGCTTGTACTGCTTGCCGTAGCGTTCGATGAGGCCTTCTAGATAACCGATGACATAAGCAGTCAGCTGCCTAAGGTTCTTACGGACCCCCTTCAGGTCTTCTACGATCTTGAGTTTATCCTCTTCGTTCTTTTGTAGATCGAATTTCGAGATCCGCTTGATTTGGAGTCCGAGCAGCATCTCGACGTCGTCGATGGTGATCTCGCGAGTTAATTCTACTCTCAGAGCCTTCAGACCTCGCAAGACGGTTTGCTGAACATCCTCATATGTTTCGCAATCTTCGATCCGCTTGTAGATCCTGTGCTGAATAAAGAGTTGGATGAGCGTCTTGCGATGCAGCTCCTCAGTGAGTTCATCTCTGCGAATCTCAAGCTCGCGCTTCAACAGGCTGACTAGCTGTTCCGTGTTGGTCCGAAGAACTTGCTCAACATCGAGCTGGACAGGGCGTTCCCCCTGAATCACCACTATGTTCGAGTGCAGAACCACTTCGCACTGAGAGAAATGATAGAGAGCTGCAATCGCTTTATCCGGGTCTTCACCCGGAGACAGCGTGATCACGATTTCAACCGCGGCCGCCGTGAAGTCGTTGATCGAGCGAATCTTGAGCTTTCTTTTTCGGGCCGCATCCTCGATCGAACTGATTACTGATTCCGTTGTGGTGCTGAATGGGATCTCCCGAATAATCAGCCGGTTGTGGTCACGTTTTTCGATCTTGGCCCGGACTTTGACTTTGCCATTTCCTTTATCGTACTCACTGGCGTCCATGAGACCGCCTTGAGCGAAATCCGGTAGAACTGCTCGAAATTTCTTGTTTTCGAGAATAGCAATTTGCGCTTTGAGTAATTCGACAAAGTTATGGGGCAGAATCCGGGTCGATAACCCCACCGCGATCCCTTCCGAGCCAAGCATCAAAATCAGGGGCAACTTGCTCGGCAGCATCACTGGTTCTTGATTCCGGCCGTCGTAGCTCGGCACGTACTCGGTGAGCTTGGGATTGAACAACTCGTTTCTGGCCAGATCCGTGAGACGGCATTCGATGTATCGAGAAGCCGCAGCCGGATCCCCGGTCAGTACATTCCCGAAGTTCCCTTGTCCCTCGATCAGGTAAGTCCGGTTAACGAGATTCACTAAGGCGTCTTCGATGGAAGCATCGCCATGCGGATGATATTGCATGCAATGGCCGACGATGTTGGCCACTTTGTTGAATCGCCCATCATCTTTCTCATAAAGCGCATGCAAGATCCGGCGTTGCACCGGCTTGAGCCCGTCTTCCAACTGCGGAATCGCCCGATCCCGGATAACGTACGAAGCGTACTGGATGAAATTCTCGTTAATCAGATCCTTCAGCGGATCCTCGGGGAGGTGGAGAGCGGTGGCTGAGTTTGAAGACATGGCTAACGGGTTGTGAGAAGTGAGAGGTGAGAATTGAGAAGTAAGAGGCAGTGGACCGAACGCCGGGGAGGGATCGCGTCCTCGCGATCAGTTGTTCCCTGCGGTGCACGTGTTTCCTTAGCGAGTGTTAAGTACATGGACAATTGCAGATCTAACGCGGCGCGCGGGGACGCGCGCCCTCCCAACCTCTCACGTCTCACCTTTCACTTCTCACGCTTCGAGCGACACTGGCTCTTCCACGACCAAGTGATCCATAATGAACTGCCGGCGGGCCGGAGTGTTCTTACCCATATAGAACTGCAGCAGAGGTTGGACCACGTGGCCGTCGTCGACACTGACCTGGGTTAGCTTCATCCCCGTACCGATAAACGCTTTGAACTCAGATGGAGAGATCTCACCCAGCCCTTTGAACCGGGTGATCTCAGGATTCTTGACTTTGCGCATGGCTTCATCGCGTTCGGCTTCCGAATAACAATAGAAAGTTTGCTTTTTGTCTCGGACCCGGAAGAGCGGGGTTTCCAGAATGAAGACGTGTCCGGCAGTGATGATGTCCGGAAAGAAGCGGAGGAAGCAGGTGATTAAAAGGTTGCGGATGTGGAGTCCATCAACATCGGCATCAGTTGCCAGGATGACTTTGCCGTAACGCAGATTCTGCAGACTCTCTTCAACATTTAAGGTCCGCATCAAATTGAAGATCTCGTCGTTCTTGTAAACGATCGTACGGTTGAGGTCCCAGACATTCAGCGGTTTGCCTTTCAGCGTAAAGACCGCTTGCACGTTCGGATCCCGGCAACTGGTGATCGAGCCGGCCGCAGACTGGCCTTCCGTGATAAAGATCATAGACTCCTGTCCATTCCCCTTCTCCAAGTTCAAGTGTACTTTACAATCCTTGAGCTGGGGTATGCGCAGGGAAATTGCCGCCGAACGCTCGCGAGCCAGCTTACGGACATCTTGCAGCTCTTTGCGCAAGCGCTGGGTTTCCTGAATTTTCGCCAGTAACCGCTCTGTTACCTCGCTGTTCTTGTGCAGAAGCGTAGCCACGATTTCACGCACCTTGGCCACCAGCTCCGTCCGGATCTCGGTATTTCCCAGTTTGTTTTTGGTTTGAGATTCGAAGACCGGATCTTTGAGCCGGATGGCGATCGCCCCGACCAATCCTTCGCGGACATCGTCTCCTTCGAACTTCGCCTTACCCACATCGTTGATCGCTTTGAGCATGCCCTCGCGGAAAGCGCTCAAATGCGTCCCCCCATCCGAAGTGTACTGGCCATTCACGAAGGCATAATGATCTTCGGATAATCGATTGGTGTGGGTAAACGCTACCTCGATCATCTTTTCCCGGAAATGCAGAACTGGATAGAGCGCGTCTTCAGCCACATCCTCTTCGAGCAGGTCTTTGAGGCCATTCTCGGACGTGAACACCTGGCCGTTGTATTTGATCCGCAACCCGGCGTTCAGATAAGTGTAGAGATGGATCCGCCGCAGCAGATGTTCTTCCCGGAACAGAAAACTTTTGAAGATCGTTGGGTCCGGCGCGAAAACGATCTCCGTGCCGTCGGGCGCATTCTGTTTGCCGCGCTTTTGTGATTTTAGTTCACCCCGGCTGAAGTCGGCTCTAAAGAATTGGCCGTCCCGATAACTGGTGACGGTGAACTCCTCTGATAAAGCGTTTACCGCCTTAGTGCCAACCCCATTCAGGCCGACACTGAATTGGAAGACGTCGTCATTATACTTCGCTCCGGTGTTAATCCGAGAAACGCAATCGATCACCTTGCCTAGCGGTATACCACGACCAAAATCCCGAACCCGGACAACGCTGGTATCGAGCGAGATTTCGACCTGCTTGCCGTATCCCATAATGAACTCGTCGATCGCGTTATCGATGACTTCTTTGATCAGGATATAGATGCCGTCATCGTAATGGCTACCGTCGCCCAACCTGCCGATATACATGCCGGTTCGAGTGCGGATATGCTCGAGGGACGAGAGGGTTTTGATCTTGCTCTCATCGTAGCTGTGCTTCTTAGACGACATAAAATTAAGATCGGGAGAGTGACACGGAGGCCTCCAGCTTGCAAGACGGAGCAAGCGGGTCGGGTACAGAGATAGCGAAGTGGAAAACGCGGTTCGAGCTTACGGGCGATAGTATAGCGTAAGACGGGCGGGATTGGTAGAGCGGGCGGAGCCAAATGACAGATCACAGATCACAAATGACAGATTGGGGCCGAGCGCGCCCAGCCCTGGAGGGGGCCGCTTTTAATCGCTATGATACCCTGGCTTCTTCGCGCGAAAAAGCATAGCACTACTAAACGTCCGATAGCAGGCGGCTCCTGGAAACGTTTCCACGTGTGAATTACTTTGAGGGTGTTCGATCTTTCGGATCAAAGGAATGCGCTCCGAGTCATGGCGACACCAGGAGCCGTTCGCGGGAGCCTCCTGCCAGCACACGTTGAATCTGGGCAAACGCAACGCTTCGATTACACGCGGTCAACCTAGGACGGTGAAAAGCGGCTCCCCTCCAAGTGCTGGGTCGGGATCACGCCGCAATTTGTCATCTGTCATTTGTCATTTGTCATTTCTCCCCCCGGCTGCTTACCATAACCCCGATTCCTAATGATTCGGTTCATCGCGCAGCGGATGCTGGGGTTGGTGGTGATTTTGTTTTGCGTGATCAGCATCACGTTCTTTTTGGTTCGGCTGATGCCTGGAGGGCCCTTCGACCGGGAACGGAAGCTGCCGGAGCGCATCGAGAAGGCGTTATTAGCTCGGTACAAGTTGGATGGGCCGATCTTGAACCAATATTTCGGCTACCTGGGCGACCTTTTGCATGGGGATCTCCGAATATCGACCAAGTATCGAGACCGGTCCGTCAACGAAATTTTGGCTGACGCCTTGCCGGTCTCAATGACCCTGGGCGGCATTGCATTCTTATTGGCTACGGTTGGCGGAGTTTTGGTGGGGTCACTCGCCGCTTCACATCAGCATTCCTGGATCGACCGTTCCGCTATGTTGGGGGCTTTGCTGGCGATCTCGCTGCCGTCATTTGTGATCGGCCCTTTGCTCATCCTGATCTTCGCCATCTACACGCGGCTACTGCCGGTCGGCGGCTGGGGCACGGTAAGGAGCCTCATTTTACCGTCCATCACCTTAGCTGCTCCCTATGCCGCCTACATCGCGCGGCTGACCCGGGCCAGCATGTTAGAGGCACTAACACAGGATTTTGTTCGCACCGCGCGCGCCAAGGGCTTGCCGGAGAGCCAAGTCATCTACAAACACGCTCTCAAAGTCGCAATTTTGCCGGTGGTATCTTTTCTCGGCCCCTTAGCGGCTAATTTGCTAACGGGATCGATTGTAGTAGAGAACATTTTTTCCATACCTGGGGCCGGTGGCTTCTTTGTGAATTCAGTGCTTAACCGGGACGGATTTCTTTTAGGCGGAATCGTCATTGTATACTGCGCGCTGCTCGTGGGGTTCAACCTGATGGTGGATATCCTCTACGGTTGGCTTGACCGGCGAATCATCCTGTATGGCTAACACCCGTTTGCCTTGGGTCAGGCTCCGGCGAAATCGCGCCGCGATGGTTTCGCTATCGGTGCTACTCCTGGTGGCGGTGGCTGCGACGATCGGACCGCATCTACTGCCGGCGGCAGACGCCAACGCCACTCGGAACAGCTTTTTGCCGCCATCTTGGCTGCATCCGTTCGGCACCGATTTGAACGGTCGGGATTTGCTTTACCGGGTCTTGCTCGGCGCCCAAATTTCGTTGTTAGTCGGTATCGCTGGAGCCGCAGTCAGTTTCGCTATTGGCACCACCTACGGTATGATAGCGGGTTACTTAGGAGGATCGGTCGACTCCCTGATGATGCGGTTGGTCGATATCCTCTACGCGATTCCCCGTCTCATCTTTCTGTTAATCTTAATCAGCGCTGTCGATCCTATTCTGCGCGCGAACCTGGCCGCCCATGACTTTCAGAGCTTGGTGGGTTACTCGAAAATCTTCATCTTGGTCGCTTGCCTGGGTTTTACCGAATGGCTGACTATGGCCAGGATCATTCGAGGTCAGGTGCTCAGCTTGAAATCGCAGGAGTTCGTAGTCGCCGCCCGGAGCATTGGTCAGAGCCATTGGAACATTATCTGGCAACATCTCTTACCGAACCTGATCGGCGTCGCCATCGTCTATCTGACACTGACCGTGCCTTCTGTGATTCTGGACGAGTCATTTCTTAGTTTTCTCGGGGTCGGCATTCAAGCGCCTTTGGCTAGCTGGGGCTTGTTGCTGAGTGATGCCGCTCAGGTGATCAATCCCATAAAAGGGTATTGGTGGTTACTGGTCTTCCCGGCAATTGCGATGGGCAGTACGTTGCTGGCGTTAAATTTCCTAGGGGACGGGTTACGGGACGCGTTCGATCCCCGGCAAAGGAAGTGAGGAAAGACAGATGGCGAATAACAGATTGAGAAGGTGCCGCCGTAGCGCCTGGAGGGGAGCCGCTTTTAACCGTTGCCGAACCGCCGGCATGATCGCGCCAAAAAACCGTGGCGCTACCGAAGGTGGTGTAGCAGGCGGCTCCCGGAAATGTCTCCACGCGTGAATAACCCACAAGGTGTCGGATCGGCCGGACCAACGAAAACGCTACACGGGATGGCAAAATCAGGAAACGTTCGCGGGAGCCGCCTGCCAACACATCTCACTCTAGCAAACGCTAATTCCGATGAAGACGGGTTCAAATCAGGCCACATTGTAAAGCGGCTCCCCTCCAGGCGCTGGGACGGGAACGTCTCCGCCCGTGAATATCGAGAAGGGCGGAACCGGGCGGACCCACGGAAACGATATAGGAGGTGGCGACATCGGGAGACGTTTGCGGGAGCCGCCTGCCAACACATCTCACTCTAGCAAACGCTAATTCCGATGAAGACGGGTTCAAATCAGGCCACATTGCAAAGCGGCTCCCCTCCAAGCGCTGGGCTCGGCTCACCGCAAGATCTAGTTGACAAAGCCGGGAGAGCGTCTTTATTTCGCCTCCAGAGGAAAACTGCGGGGTACCACGTTATGGGGACAAAATTGCTCGAAGTGCTACAGGAGTCGATCGTGTGTGGAGACGGCGCCATGGGGACCGAACTATTGGCGTCCGGCGTAGCGCTAGACGTGTGCTTAGAAGAGCTCAATGTCAGTCAACCGGACGTGGTTACCAAGGTCCACGAGAACTATGTCGATGCCGGCTCTCAGCTATTAGAGACCAACACTTTCGGAGCAAATGCAGTCCGGCTGGCAAAGCACGGCCTGGAAAACGAGGTCGCAGCATTCAATCAGGCGGCGGTAAAGCTAGCCAAGAAGGCTGCTGGTAATAAAGACATCTGGATCGCAGGCAGTGTCGGACCGCTGGGCATTTACCGTGACGAAGCGGACGCCCAACATATCGATCGGGCTGCGGTGTTCACCGCTCAGTTAAAAGCGCTATTCGAAGCCGAAGTCGACGCCGTTTTTCTCGAGACTTTCCTGGATTTCGAAGAAATCAAGATCGCCCTAACCTCATTACGCCAGCTTAGCTCCGATGTTCCGGTGATTTGTTCCATGGTCTGCTCAGAAGAAGGCCGTTTACCTTCGAGTTTACCGGTTCTGCAGGCATTTCGGGAGCTCGTAAGGCTTGGAGCCAATGTTGTCGGCGTAAACTGTGTTACCGGGCCGCACGCCATGGTTCGTATCTTGCGGAGGATCCCGACTGATTTTTTAATCAGTGCTTTCCCAAATGCCGGTTACCCTCGCTATCACGAGGGTCGTTTTCTCTACAATACCGCACCTGAGTACTTCGGTAAGGCAAGCCAGGAATTCGTAGCTGAAGGTGCACGATTAATCGGCGGCTGTTGCGGGGTCGGGCCGGAACATATCCGGCAGATGGCGCTTTCTATTGCCGGCATGAAACCAGTCGTTTCAAAGCCAGTTATCCAACGTCTGGAAGAACCTCTACAACGCAAACGGCCGGCTGAAACCAGCTTGTTAGACCTGATAAAGAGTGGTCAGACTGTCATTGTAACAGAGCTGGACCCGCCTAAAACCTTGGATCTGGAACGGTATTTTAAGGCGGCTCAATACCTGGTCGATGCGGGTAGCGACGCGATCACGCTGGCTGATAATTCGCTGGCGATACTGCGGGTTAGCAATCTCGCCATCGGCGCGATCCTCAAGCAGCAGTATAACATCATGCCGCTGCTTCATATTAGCTGCCGGGACCGGAATTTAATCGGTTTGCAAAGCGAGCTGCTGGGAATTTCTGCGCTGGGAATCCGGCACATTCTCCCGCTTAC
>JAFAHI010000288.1 GCA_019237325.1 Verrucomicrobiota bacterium
GCGTGGATGCGATGATTAGCCACTTGCGGTCGAACCCATCTCCGAGCGGGACGACGAATAAAAGAGATGCAGCGTATCCGAGTTGAGTGGCGGTTGCGACCCAGGCGACCGCAGCTGGCCCAACCTTAAAGGTCGCTGCGATGGCGTTCAATATGGGCTGGTTGTAGTAAAGATTCGCGACCACCAGACCGGAGGTTGCGGCCAATAAGAAGATTAGGCTGGCAGATGGGGCTGCCCCGGTCGCGCTAGACCTCGCGTTTTGATTACAAGGGGATGAACCCGCCGCGGCTTGCCCTACATCCATGAATGAGTTCCAGGTTTTAGGTTCGAGGTTTTAGGTTCTAAGTTCGGCGTTGTTGCCGCGGCAGAGCCTCAGCTCCCACTTGGAACCTCGAACTTCGAACGTTGAACCTCGAACTGACCTTACGCCTTGGCGGCGTGCGCTCGGGGCCGGACGACCTCATGCCTTAGATTCCCTTTCCTGAGATTTGTCCACCAGAGGACGATCGGAGCCGCGATGAAAATCGATGAGTAGGTGCCGATAATGACGCCTATGACGTTGGTAAAGGCGAAATCATCGAGGACCGGGCCTCCGAAAATCCATAGTGAGAGCATACAAATCAACGTGACACCGCTGGTTAATACCGTCCGGCTCAGCGTTTCATTGATGCTATCGTTCATTAACGAACGAATGGTTCCGCGCCGGCCGGAATGTAGTCCTTCCCGGATCCGGTCGAACACAACGATTTTGTCGTTAATCGAATAGCCCGCCACGGTCAAAATCGCACCTATGGTAACCAATGAGAATTGGCGGCCGGTAATAACGAAAATTCCGAGCGTGATAATGAGATCGTGGAACATCGCGACGATCGTTCCCACCGAGAAAGAGAACTCGAAGCGAATGGCGACATAGACCATCACGCCGACAAAAGCGATGGCCAACGCGAAAAGAGAGGTCGTCGCCAGCTGCGCGCCCATGATCGGACCCACGGTCTCAGAATTTTCGACGACTAAGCCACTGGTGTCAGGCGATGCCTTTAGATCACTCAGGATCTTTTGACCGGTGCCATACGGCGCGCGGATCGCGATCAAATGTACGGTTTGCTGGTTACGCTGGCTGGACTCTTGTTGGATCACGACGCTTCCCAAACCGACCTTTTCGAGCTGGCTTCGCACCTTGGCTTCATCCACGGGCTTGTCTGAACGCAAGACCAAGGAATCACCGCCAGTAAAGTCCAAATTGAACATGCTCGCCCCGCGGATACCGAAGGCGACACCGGAAGCAATCAGCAAAATGATCGACGCAATTACGGAAATCTTCCATTTACCCAAGAAGTCAAAATGCTTCGAGCTGATCAGATGAAGCATCGAAATCCGCTTCATCAGATTGAAATGGATCAACCAACTGAAGATGTTTCGGGTAACCAAAAGGGCGGAAAACATCGAAGCGATAATACCCAGAGTGAGAGTAATGGCGAAACCCTTAACCGGACCTGAACCGAGCCAGAAAAGGATAACTACTTTTAGCAGCGTAGTCAGGTTAGCATCAAAGATGGCGCTGAACGCTTTGCGGTAAGCTGTATCGACCGAAGCTTTAATGCTCTTTCCGGAGCCCAGCTCTTCACGCAAGCGCTCGTAGATCAAGACGTTAGCGTCGATCGCCATCCCGATGGTGAGGATCACGCCGGCGATACCGGGCAGTGTCAAAACGAAACCGAAAAGCGACATGGCGCCGAACAGCAAAATGCCGTTGACCGCCAAACCAATCAGGGCGACCGCGCCCGCGGTTCGATAATAGATGAGAACGAAGATCAGAGTGGCGGCTAATCCAGCCAAACCGGAGGCCAGTCCTCGACTGATAGAGTCTTGACCGAGTGTCGCCGAGACGCTCCTGGTTTCATCGATCACCACTGGCGTTTGCAGTGGGTTCTCCAAAGCGCTGGCCAAGTCTTGCGCTTCTTGAGCGGTGAAGTTCCCGGTAATCGAGGCCGAACCATTGGAAATCTCGGTTTGGATGACCGGCGCTGATACGACTTGACCGTCGAGGACGATGGCAAGTTCGTTTCCGATATTTTGTCCGGTAACGCGCGCGAAAGTTTTGCTACCCTCGGAATTGAAACTCAAATCGACTTCATAGCCGCGCTGCTCAAACCTGGCTTGGGCGCGAGTTATTTCGGCGCCGGTCAACTCCGGCTTTTTCTTAACCAGATACTTCTCGGGTTTGCCGTTAGCGGTTTTGCTTTTTACGCCTTCAAGAATCTCATAGCCAGGCGGAGTAAAAGTCTGTCCCGACTCGATTTGCGACACCAAAGAGCTGCTTTGTGGATGAACCAACCGGAATTCGAGCTTAGCGACCCGCTGCAATTGGTCGCGGGCCTCGTCGATCTTGGCCGTGTCCAGGCCGGGGATTTGAACGAGAATCCGATCTGTGCCCTGGCTGGTGATGATTGGCTCGCTGACACCAAATTGGTCGACGCGCCGGCGGATTACCTCGACCGCCTGCTGCTGCATGTCCGTGGTGATCGTGCGCGGCTTACCGTTTTCGTCTTTTGGCGGGACTAATCGAATTAAGAATGAAGTCCCTCCCTGCAAATCAAGGCCGTAATGAATCTTGGCGCTTGGCGGGTAGAACGAATAAAGGCAAAAGGCACATAAGAGAACCGTCAGCGTCGTGCCGAGGAGACGTTTGGTTTGCTCTCTCTCAACGAGAAAATAGGCAGCGAAAATGCAGAGCAGGAATAGACCAAAAAGAAACGTCCACGTCGGGTTCATCGCTGGCGGTTTGTATGGGGGAATTACTGAGCGGTTGCTTTAGGTTGATCGACCGACTTGGATACAGAGGCGATAGCGTTCTTGTCTACCTCAATTTTAACGTTGTCCGCAATCTTCACCAGGAAGGTGGTGTCTTTAACGTTAGCGATCAGTCCGTGGATGCCGCTAGTAGTGATGACTTTGTCGCCGGTCTTTAAATTTGAGAGGAGTTGCTGATGCTCTTTCTGCCGCTTCTGCTGTGGCCGAATCAGCAAGAAATAGAAAATGATGAAGATGAACGCGAAAGGTAGCAACTGCATATACCAGAGCCCTCCGGACTGGGCTTGACCTGCTTGCTGCTGTGCCAAAAACAAAATTGTCGAGATCATAAAAGGGAACCCTGATACACCACTTCAGCCAGGTGACAAGGGGAACTGAGTCAATAACTCAAACCCTTGTCGCTAGCAAAGAGTTTTTGGAGCAAGGGGACCCTCAAACCCAGAAGAAAAAATCTCACGCAAAGACGCAAAGGCGCAAAGGTTAAGACAGAGGAAACAAGACAGCCGCGAAAAGGGGCAATCGCCGGTAGGGCGAAAATCTCGGCGCGCCCAGGACTAACCATGTATCAGCGCTATTCCGCGCCGGATTTGAGCCGTGGTTGAGTCGCGATATGCGCCGTTTCTCGAATG
>JAFAHI010000684.1 GCA_019237325.1 Verrucomicrobiota bacterium
TTGTTGTCGGCGCTATTTGGCGAAAAATAAACGCCGATCCCGAACCCGACGATGTCGCCGTTCTGAATCGTAACATCTACCTGGTCAAGCACGAAAATACCGTTGGCCTGGTTCGTCGACGCCGTATTTATCAGGCTGCGTCCATTCAGATCGATAGTAACTTCCGAGGCCTCAACCGTAATAGCCGAACCTGTAGGTAGGGCAGTGGTTATGTTGGCGGGTAGATAATAGTTACCGGACGTCGTAATGACGAACGGTACCGCGGTTATCGGAGTCGCTGTAACACCTTGAGCGGTCTCAAAAGCGTTGGCACTCGCGAATGGTAGCAGGGCTAAGCCTGTTGCCATGATGGAGACAATTACGTTTCTTTTCATAGATACTAACTGAGCATTACTTTCTGACGAAGAAGCTACACCCTGGCTTTATGGACGAAGCGCAGACCCTTGTTAACTTCCCGCCGCTTTTGTACTCGCTTTCCAAAAAACTGGCAATACGTATTTATGCGTACCCAGGCCGGCAATGTTAGCTACCCTTCTCCGCCTATCCATATTCCGAAATGCAGGTTAAAGGCAACTAAAAGGTCTACTAGTTATTAGCCATTAACTATTAACCTTAAAGCGAAGGTTAGAGTCTTCTAAGCTGCGGAGTTAACTATCAAGCAACTGACTCCACCGCATTGCTCCACAAGCACAGTTAGAGTTCACCTTATACCTATTGTAGACGCTAGATCAATGTTAAGTCACCGGGCGGGGGGACCTCCCAGGAGTGCCGGCTGAGTTTACATATTTCCCACGAAACTCAATGGCTCAACAAATGCTCAAAAGCGCAAGCAGGACCGATTGTTTCCCGCAGCCGACATAGGTAAAAATACCTATATCTAATGTCAGCCTTAGTTAGCCCCGAGATGAGCATATATGATATGCGGTCGACGGGATTAATATGACTGCGCCGGTCGACTATGCCAGTGGAAAGTGAAGCGATTTCTCGCTCGGTCACTCGGGGACGCTGAAGTAGGCGAGGGAGTTTTTTACTTCCGGTTAGAAAATCTGCGCAATTAACGAAACCAGCGGCGTCTTTACCCTTAGATATAGATTGTATGAATAGCAGCGACCCTTTACCATCGCGGTATGGGAACGCCAGCGGGCAGGCGCCAGCGCTGATCAGCAAACCGTCCTCAGAGTTAGACGCCGTTCACCGGCCCATGAAAATCAGTGAATTATCCAAGAGAACGAACCTAAAAGCGCACACGATTCGTTTTTATGAGAAGGAGGGTTTGCTTCCGGCGCGGTACGTACAAAGAAAGAAGAACAACTATCGGGAGTACGGCGAGGAAGCGGTCAACCGGCTTCTCTTAATTAAGGAGGGTCAACTCGCTGGATTCACTATTGCAGAGCTCAGGGAACTTACCAATGGAGACGAATCCAACCCTTCAGCCGATGAAAAGCAGGTGGTGTTGATCGAACGTAAGCTAGCATCGATTGACAGGAAGATCGGACGTCTCGAGAGTTTTAAAGGCTATCTGACTAAAAGACTAGCAGTGGTGGAACGGAAAAACGCATTGGGTTAGGTCAAGCAAAGTTAAAGCGTGCGTTCTGCTGATAAAAACTGTAAGTACTGTAAATAAATAAGTGCCCGATTCAGTGTAGCATACTAAGCGCTAGTTCAGCGAGTCATTAGACGAGCGCATACGAATAGTCTCAGAAGGAAAACCTTCGCGCTTTCAGGTTAACTTTTGACACATATCGAGTTGGGGTCTCCAGAGGATCGTGGGCTACGCCCGTAGTGAAGCGAGCCCAGCCTCCTAGCTCCCGGAATTCGGGGCTGCCGGATAACGCCTGCTTCATCGACAACGCGTCTTAAGCCTCAGACTCTGCCATGAGCCATCGACGGTCCAACCGCCGTCTACGGCGATCGATTGGCCATTGATGAAACTGCTCTGCTCAGGATCCGCCAGGAACAAAACTGCCGCTGCGATATCCTCAGGTGAAGCGAACCGGCCCATCGGCACCCGATCAATAATGTCTTCGTCGGTATAACCGCTGCTGGCTTGATCCGCTACATCCATGGGAGTTTTCACCCAGGCTGGGCACACTGCATTGCACCGAACTCCCCGCTCGCCCCATTCCGCAGCGAGCGTTCGAGTCAGACCGCTCAAGCCATGTTTCGAGGCGTTGTAGGCCACCCGGTCCGAAATGCCCATCAGGCCCGCGATTGAGGCGATGTTGATGATACTCCCGGAGCCCTGAGCTAACATCAGCAAGCCGAAAACGCGGCAGAGGATGAACGGGGCAAGCAGATTCACTTCCAAAACACGCCGAAATTGTGTGCCAGAAACCTTTTCTGCCGGCGAAATCGAGCTAATTCCGGCGTTGTTGACGAGGACGTCAACTCTCCCCCACTTGGACCTCACGGCTTCGCCAAAGGTCACCATCAAATTCTCGTTCGAGATATCTCCGATGTATTCTACCGCTTCGGTGACCTGACGAACGTCGGCCAGAGTTTCGACTGGCGAACGTAAGTCGCTTAAGGCAAGTGCAAATCCGCGTTGGGCCAACGCCAGTGCCACGGCTCGGCCAATCCCTTGAGCCGCTCCAGTCACAACTGCTACGCGGGGAGTGTTTGGGTTTTCTCCTGTCGACATGATGCAAAGGAGTCGAGGACTTCACGGAGTTCAAGAGGCATCGGCGACCTGGAGGGGAGCCGCTTTGGAGGGTTGCCAAACGACCCCACCTATTCATCCCAACGCTGGAAACGTTCGCAAAATAAGGCTACCAGGCGGCTCCCGCGAATAACCCAGCGTGATGAATTCGCTCTACGCATCTTGATGGATTTACCTTGAGGAATAGAGCTGCGAAACGCTGTGACGTTCGCGGGAGTCGCTTGTTGCCACATCCTCCGGACGTATTCAGTGCAGGAGCAAATATTACGGGTCGCCCGCCGCAGGCCAAAGCGGCTCCCGTCCAGGTCGTCGAAGCCTCCTTTCCCTTTTTGTCCTAATCCCATCGCCTTATTCGTCGTATCAGCGAACATCAAACACTACTCACTATGACAACCAGCAGCTCAAACACGATCCGGCTTCATCGAGTACTCAAGACTTCACCGGAGAAAATCTATCGCGCTTTCCTGGATGGAGAAGCCTTGGTAAAGTGGATGCCGCCACACGGATTTACCGCCAAGGTTCATCACCTGGAGGCAAAAGTCGGCGGTACTTACAAAATGTCGTTCACCAATTTCACCACCGGTACGAGCCATTCCTTCGGTGGCACCTACGTCGAGTTGAAACCGAACGAACGAATTCGGCATACGGACAAGTTTGACACTGGGCTGGTCGGGGAAATGGAGACGACAATCGTCTTAAAACAGGTGGCATGCGGCACGGAATTAAATATCACCCAGGAAGGAGTACCTGCCGCAATTCCGCCCGAGGCCTGCTATCTCGGTTGGCAAGAATCATTGACGCTGCTCGCACAGTTGGTAGAACCGGAAATTCCGGATATGCATTGATATAGGAGTTGGATAAAAGGAGCTAAGGAGGCAGGAGGCGAGGCCGGCTCGCGGAGCCTTGCCTCGCTTGCGAGGCCGAAGGGGGGCACCACCTGTCGAACCTTGCAACCCCAAACGCGCCTCGCTGTTTCGCGTACACGCCGTTCGATATTCCCGATCGATCGGCCTCGCAAGCGAGGCAACGCTCCACGAGACCTCCTAGGTCCTCCTTGAACCTCGAACTGCTTCCCTTATTCTTCCGCAATGATCCGAGAGAACGTGACGAAGACGGGATGCAATGAATCGAAGTCAGCTGATGCGAGTGATTTCGTTACCCTGCTTCGCCGCCGCGGTATTGTTCGCGAACCCGAGCATCTGACCGTACAAGCGCCGGTTCTGGAAACCCAGGGGACAACGATCCTGGCATTCAAGTTTGCGGATGGTGTTCTTGTTGCCGGCGACCGGCGAGCGACTATGGGCAACGTCGTGATGTACGAGCGGACCGAGAAAGTCTTTGAGGTCGACCGGCATTCAGTCATGGCGATTGCGGGCTCATTTGGAGCCGCCTGGGAAACCGCGCGCACGCTCCAACATTCATTCCAGTTTTACCGTCGCAGCCAATTGCAGGAGATGAGTGTGGAAGGCAAGGTCCGCGCGCTCGCTAAGCTTCTGCGCGACAATCTCGGCATGGTCCTTCAAGGGGTCGGCGTGGTGGTGCCGTTGTTCGCTACCTATGACACCGCTTCGTCTGATCCAGCCAAGGTCTTTTTCTATGACGCGATGGGAGCTCATTTTGAGGCCACCGATTTCGCGGCGAGCGGATCAGGAGGGCCGGCAGTGCGCAGCATCCTTTATTATGAAAACGCATGGGGCCCTACGCCATTGCGTGAGATGGATACCAAAAGCGCGATCACGACAGCGCTACGCGCGCTGGATACTGCCGCCGAAGCCGATACCGCCACCGGCGGCGTTGACCGCCTGGGTAAGATCTTTCCGATCGTCAAAATCCTTGATCAGGCCGGGGTTACTACGGTGCCACACCGTGAACTGGCGGCGTTGTTTCAAGGTGGCGATCAAAGTTAAAAGTGGCTGATGATTTTTGGTGGGGCGACGCGATCGGCTCAACGATCTCGCGGAGGGATAGCCAACCTTCCACCAAACTGCACTGCTAGGCCGATGCGTGCGCCGAGCCGTGTTCCAGCACATCACCTCGGCTCGGCGCGCGTTAAGTCCAAGCGATGTTGAGTTGACAGGTGAAACTCATTTCCCCCGCGAAGCCGAATAGATCTATCGGGAGCCTCTACCAAATCACCGATCGTCTCTCGCTTTTCACTTACTCTTGCCCACGCCAGCAATCCACGACACGGTCGCTTGGTCGCTATGACCGAACCCTGGCAACTTGGCGTCGAGATCGGCGATCGTTTTGATATTGTTTTTGTTCAACTCTTCCTGGGTAATGAGAACCGGATTAACTTCGATCACCTTCCCGGGGTCTTGACCCGCGATCATTAAGGCGACTGCACGCAGCGAGACTTCACCAACTACGGCGGGATTGGTGGCCGAAGTTGCGACCCACGGGCTTCCGTCTTCGCGGATATCTTGAATGTCCGAGGTAGACACATCGGCGCTGTAAACCTTGATCTTGTCCGCAACCCCGGCCTCGACGGCGCCGAGTTTCACGCCGCGGGCAAACTCGTCATACGGAGCAAACACAACTTTAATCTCAGGATGCGCCCGAAGAACAGCGGCGGTTTGCGACGCAACCGTGGTCGCAGTATTGCTGTCGACCGCGCCCCACACTGCTTTCTCCGTAATGCCAGGATTCTCTTTCTTGATCTCAGCCCAAATCTCACCTCGCAGCTCCAATGGCCGAAAACCGGCGACAAAGACATAACCAGCTGCAAAATTTTTGCCGTTATCCTTCAACGCCTGATTAAGTACCTGCCGGGCAATCTCATGATCGTTCTGGGAAATCAACGGCACCTTGGGGTTCCCTAGGTCGACATCTTTAGCCACAACCTTGATCCCTGCATCGACGGCTTTCTGGACGACATCTTTCAAAGATTCCGGTTGGCCATGGCTAACAATTAGACCTTGCACACCCAAGCTGATGGCTTGTTCGATCTGTTCGCGTTGCAGGGCCGCGTCTTGTTTACCCTGAAAGATATGTAGATCGACGCCTAAAGCTTTGGCTTGGCGAGCAACCCCGGCTTCATATGCTTCGAAGTAATCGCCTTGAGATAAGTAACTAACTAACGCGATCTTCACGCCGCCTTTATCAAAAGGCGCGGGCGCTCCCACAATTGCTCCGGCAAAAGAGGAAGAAACCAGCAATCCGGCCATAAACGCAGCTAGAACAAGCGATGATGAAAAATGGATTTGAACAGAAGGTAAGTGAGGCAACAGAGACAATCCTCTGTTAACTCTGTTTCCTCCTGTTAGAGAACTCCGGATTTCCGGTATTGGGCTGTTGCCGTCTGGTGAGCGCAGATAGAACTTCATAGTTAATTTTGGGTTTTGATGAGCAGTGGCCATCAGCGGCGGCCACGACCGATTCCGAATGTCAATGCCAGCGCCCCGACCAGGACGAGACCTTTGACAAAGTCTTGGGTGTAGTAAGGAACGTTGAGCATCGTCAGTCCGTTTAAGACGATGCCCACAAAAACCGCTCCTACGGCTGTTCCGATTACGTTGGCCCGGCGTTGGTTCAGGACCGCAAATCCAATCAGCGCGGCGGCGACACTATCGAGAAGCAATGACGAACCGGCGAAGACGTCCCCTCGCCCAACTCGAGCGGAAACGAAGACTCCACCGAGCGACGCTAACGTAGCTGAGATGACATAGGCTAGAATCCGATACCGTTTCACCGAAGCGCCCGCCAGATAGGCCGCCGTTTCATTACCGCCCACGGCGTAGAAAACACGTCCCCAACGGGTTCGTTCCATCAGGAACCAAAACACGATCGTCAGCAATGCCACGACCACAACCGGCAGCGGCACGCTGCCCCAGAGTTTGTAACGCCCCAGCGCTAAGAATGCCGGATCGAAGCTTCCGTTAGCCACCGAGCCATCGGGTAGGTTTAAACCGACTGTGATCGAGCGACCGGCACTGGGAATCAATTGTAGTCCAGCCAAAAGAAACATCGTCCCGAGCGTGGCCAGAAGATCCGGGATACGTAATCCGACGATCAGCAGACCATTGACCAAACCGATCATCGCTCCGGTGAAGAGAGCCAGGGCCACCGTTTCCGCCGCATTGAACTGCAGCACGACCATCGCATAGCTAGTTAACATCAACGTAAATGCCGCGATGCTACCGACCGACAAATCGAAGCCATCAACTGCCAAAGTTACCGTCACTCCAATCCCCAACAGCGCCACGACGGCAACCGATTGCAGCACACTAAACAAATTGTTGATCCGCAAAAATGCGGGCTCGCGTACCTGGAAGAAGAGGA
This sequence comes from Verrucomicrobiota bacterium, assembly GCA_019237325.1. Classification (GTDB taxonomy): domain Bacteria; phylum Verrucomicrobiota; class Verrucomicrobiia; order Chthoniobacterales; family JAFAMB01; genus JAFAVN01. Next base: position 6,941 of record JAFAHI010000684.1, read on the forward strand.
TCAAAACCGCGAGGATCAAAAAGATGGCGTATTGACGAAGGAACTGGCCGAAGAAACTTCGTATCCAAATCCCATCCGCGCTCGCTCTCCCTATAAACTGGCTTGCTTGGCCGCTTGACCTGGGAGGGCGTGCGTCCTCGCACGCCGGGGACGGGTCTGTACCTTTGATAACGCCTGACACCTTGCTGGTCGTCTGTAACGATTCACGAACAACGGATTGCGGGGACGCGATCCCTCCCTTGTTTTCGACGTTTGCTTCTCCGCTCATACAAGACCCCCATCCGACTCCCAGGTTTCATCGCGTTCCACCGCGCTGATTGCCGTCAGGAAAGAAGCGGCATCGCCGGTTCGGAGATCGTATAAACGCGCAACCGCATGATTGCGCATGACGGCGACTACATCAGCGACTTCAAGCGCTTCCTCAACGTCGCTGGTTGCAACCAAAGTTGCGGAATTCGGGCGCGCCTCGCGTATGGCCCAGATCAGGTCGCGGCGGGCTCCTACATCGACACCTTGGAACGGCTCGTCCAAGAGCAGCAGCTGGTAGGGAGCGGCTTGCCAACGCGCGATGACGACCTTTTGCTGGTTACCTCCAGATAGTAAGTTGAGCGTGTCACGGCCGCTGCGGCACCGGATTCCAAGTGTGCGGATGGCTTGCTCGGCCGCGACTTGTTCCCGGCTCTGATCAACGAAGCCGAAAGGAAACCAGCGTCGGCGATGCGGCAACGCGATAGTCCCGGCGATATCGGCCCCCGGTGTTATCGGCGGCAGCAACGAAGAACGCCAGCGATCTTCGCCAGCCATGAACACACCAGCGGCAATCGCCTCCTGGGGCCCTCGCGGGCGCCATGGACGATTTAACAAACGAATTTCACCTTCGGCGATTTGCGTTAGTCCAAAGACCGCCCCGAGCAACCGGCTCTTGCCCGAACCCAGCGCACCAGTGATTGCGAGCACCTCGCCGAGCGCAACCGCGAGGTCGAACTTCGACGCGCCTGGGACCAGTCGGACCCGGCTGAGAGTTAGCACCGGGTTTCCGGATGCGGAAACATTATGCTCCCGGCTAATGCTATGCAGATCTCGGCCAATCATGGCCTTAATCGCCACGGTCAGATCGAGAGGACGAACCTGATTGGCTACGATCTGGCCGTTACGCAACACCACGATGCGGTCCGCCACTCGCCGGATGTCTTCGAGCCGGTGTGAGATGTAGAGGATACCGACTCCCAAGGACCGAAGCCGATCGACCACCGAAAACAGGCGAGCCGCCTCGGCCGCGGAAAGACTGGCTGTCGGTTCGTCCAAGATTAAAATGGCAGCCTTCGCAGCAACGGCGCGAGCAATAGCCACGAGTTGGCGATGCGCCGGACCGAGTTCTCCAAAGTCCTGTTCGAGGTCCAATTCGAGACCAATCCCTGCGGCAACGGTTTTTGCCCGTTGCTCTATTTTTCGTTTCCCGGTCACTGCGCCGAACGTTCCAGCACAGAGATCATCGAGTACCAGGTTCTCGGCCACGGACAGACCGGGAGCACCGAGCTCATTAGTCGATTGATGAACGATGACAATCCCGTGTTGCCGCGCGACCCGCGGAGAGTTTAGCCGGACTTCCTTGCCCCCCACAAAGACCCGTCCGTGGTCGGGCTCGACTACCCCTGCAGCGATCTTGGCCAAGGTTGATTTACCGGCGCCATTCGCACCCATTAGCGCGACTACTTCACCTCGCCGGACCGAAATTCTGGCCTGATCCAGAACGCGGATTGTTCCATACTCCTTCGTGATATCCACAAGGTGAAAGCTGGGAATGTCGTCTTGAGAAGCGGCCGGCATGGATGGAAGGCGGATAAACCATACTGATTTAATAGAGATTGAAGCCGGAGGCAAGTGGTACGTGTTAGGTATGCAATTTCAGGTTGCATAGCCCTCGCTTTTTGGTGGGGCGTGGCTCCCGAAAGACCTAAAACGACGAACAGGGTGCTGAGTGCTTCGTCGACAATTTCGTGCGATTAGGCCTTTGCGCCCGCCGAGCCGTGTTCCAGCGCTGGGCCGCGGCTCGGCGCGCTCTTACGTCTATACGCACCCTTTGGAGCCGGATCATCAGCCGCCCTGCTGAAAGCGATTAGGTCTTTCGGGAGCCTCGCCCCAAGTCGGGGCGGCCGTCACCTCTCACCTCTCACGAGTCACTTCTCACCAATCACCTCACCCGCTTCTCCCCTCCGGCGGCAACGATCACTCCGATGATCACGAGTCCGGTGACGATGTAGCGTATACCGGCACTGACACCGAAGGTGTTCAGCATGGTGAGTAAGAGTACCAGGAAAAGACCGGCACCCCAAAGACCGGCCAGGTTGGCTTTGCCTCCCATGACGGATGTCCCGCCGATGACAACCAGGGCGATGGAGGCAAGCAGATATTCATCACCGATCTCCAGTGATGAGCCTCGGAAGTAACCGGCTAGGAGCGCACCGCAAATTCCGCCGAGTGCCCCGCTCAACACATAAGTAGAGCAGCGGGTTCGTTCTACTTTGATCCCGGCCAACCAGGCTGCTCGCGGATTCTGCCCGATCGCCAGGACAGAACGCCCAAAGATCGTACGGTGTAGGAGAATCCCGAATAAGACGGTTAAGATGAACGTACCAATCGCCAACCACGGTATCCCGACAACTTGGCTGGTTGTAAAGTCGGCGAACCCGGGCGGTGGCTTAATCTGTAGTCCGCGGCCATAGCTGATCCCAATGGATTGAATAATGAAGCTCGCGGAAAGGGTAGCGATAATGGGCGGGATCCGGAGCAACCAAATCAGCAAGTAATTACCGAGACCGATTCCCAAGCCAGAGAGTAGCGCGGCCAAAAGGCCAACGGTGGTCATTGAATCCGAACCGTCCATCACTTTCATCGCGACTGCGCTGGCTAGTCCGATGTTGGCCGGAAGAGACAAATCGACGTTGCCAGGCCCTAGCGTGATCACAAACATCTGGGCAACCCCGGCAATCACGGAAAAAACCGCTAACGCTAATCCGGCGGTTAACATTCCTCCGGCGCCATAACCATGGGTGAAAGCGATGGCGGCGAGCCAGACCAGCAGTGCTCCCACGTAGGACCAGATCCAGGGTTGTTTAAGAACTGTTTGGGTGTTCAACCTCATGCGGCGAAAAGAAGGAGTTCAGGAGTTCCGAATTTCGGACACGTTGGTTCTTCGTGCGGCGCGGACCGTCCTGCACTCCTGAACTCCTGCACTCCTGAACTCCTTCTTTCATCGTCCCGTCCGGTTAATCAACGCGCGCGCGGCGAGCACAACAATGAGAATGGCCCCTTCGGCTCCGACCTGCCAGTCCGGTGAAATCCGCATAAAGTTAAGCAAGGTGCCGGCCAGCGTTAACGTCAGCGCACCGATCACGGCGCCGATGGGGGAAACGCGGCCGCCGACGAACTCGCCACCGCCGAGAATCACCCCGGCGATCGAAAGCAGCGTGTACCCTTTGCCGATGTTGGCGTCCGCGGAAGTGGTCAAACCAATCAAAGCTAGCGCGGAAAAAACGCCAAAAACACCGGCTAAAGTGAACATTACCACCTTGGTCTTCAGCAATGACCAGCCAGCTCGGCCGATGGCGAGAGGGTTACCGCCGGAACCGCGGAGAATTGCGCCATACGAGGTTCGCATGAGGCCTAGATGGACCACTATGCCGACAAGAACTGCGGCGACGATGGGAAACGGAACAAAAGGGGTATGAAAGTTCATGAGGTCGTGGATCCATGCGGGCGCTTTGCCGCCAGGCCTGGGCAGGACCAGGATGGCGAGCCCCTGCGACACGAACGACATGCCGAGAGTTACAGCGATCGAAGGAACAGTGCGTAGATAGATAATGGCGCCCAAAAGAGCGTAAACACCCACTGCCCCGAGAAGAACGATCGTTCCCAGCCAAGGTGAGTCATGAAGCCAGGTGGCTCCGACAGA
>JAFAHI010000011.1 GCA_019237325.1 Verrucomicrobiota bacterium
CAAGTCCGTACGCCTTGACCGATGCTACCGCACCTTGCCAACGGCGCGTGAGGCGGTTTCGCTCACTTTCCGCGAGCCCCGGATGAAACGTGTCATGCGGAGCCGCCACTTTTGAGACTTCATCTGTTGCGCGCCAAAATCCGCAACCAAGCCCCGCGGCAAACGCCGCTCCCAGTCCGGATAGCTCCGCTGTGTGGCTCCGCAACACCCGCCGATCAAGCATGTCAGCCTGAAACTGCATCAGCCAATCGTTTTTGCTCGCACCGCCATCAGTCAAAAGGGTTTCAAGCCGAGTAGCAGCCGCCCGCTGCATGGCGTCAAATACGTCTTTGATCTGAAAGGCGATTGCCTCCAGGGCGGCGCGGATCACATGCTCCCTGCGGGTCCCGAATGATAGTCCGACAATCGCTCCGCGCGCTTTCTCGTCCCAATGGGGCGCGCCCAAACCGGCCAAGGCGGGCACGAAATAGACGTTACCATTGTCTTCCATTTCAGTCGCATGCGTTACAGCCGGTTTTAAATCATTAAGGCCGGTGAAACTCAACGCCCACGACAAGCCCGAACCGGTCACGGTGATGTTTCCTTCATAAGCATATTGGATCCGGTCAAACTTCCAGGCGATGGTGCTGGAGATGCCCTTTTCACTGCTCTCCGGGGCGTCGCACAGAGTCATCAGCGATGAACCGGTGCCGTAGGTGGCCTTGACTTTACCCCGCTCGAGCACCCCGTGCCCGAGTAAGGCTGCATGAGAATCGCCCAAAATGCCGCAGATAGGAATCCGGTTACCCGAGGCCAAGACGGCGTCACCCAGCAGCTCGTTTGAGGAAACCACTTCCGGGAGCGCAGACGCCAGTACTCCAAAGAGGTCGAGCAACTCGGGATCCCAGGCACCTTTTACAAGATTGAAAAGCTGCGTTCGTGAAGCGTTGCTGTAATCAGTCACAAACCGCTTTCTGCCGGTAAGGTTCCACACGAGCCAGGCGTCCACCGTGCCGAGACAGAGATTCCCCGCCTCCGCAAGCTTTTGGATGTCCGGGCGATTCTGCAGCAACCACTGAACTTTGCTTGACGGAAAAAGTGGATCGACCTGCAGACCTGTTTTAGCCCGGATCGTCTCCTCCAATCCTTTCTGACGGAGCGCCTCACAGATTTCGGCGCTGCGCCGGCACTGCCAGACGATGCACGGGGCCACAGGCTTGCCGGTGGCGCGGTTCCAGGCTACCAGGGTTTCTCTTTGATTGGAAATTCCTAGCGCTACGGGCTCATTCCCGGCGCCCTGTGCCAGGCATTCCTCCAGGGCTTGCCGGGCGGCGTCCCAAACCGCCTCAGCCGACTGCTCGACCCAACCACTTTTGGGAAATTGGATAGACAGGGGAACGGAACTTCGGGCCAATACGTTGGCCTCCTGATCGACCAAAATCGCCTTTACATTGGTGGTTCCGGCATCCAGCGCGAGAATGACTTTCACAAATGATCAACTCCTATGTCAACTGGGGGTTAGCTGGCTCGATTAAAAGGAACGAACAAGATGGATGCCGCGTTGCACTTCGATAGTGATGCTTCTGGTTCCGCGCCCTTAGCTTTTGTTTTGTCTTTTGCTGGTTTCTGACGGAAAAGAGAAACGCTTTCGTCTATGCTTTTGCGAACAGAGCCAACTTCTCGAAGAAGTCGTCAAAAGTTAACCGGACATCGGTATGCGTGTAGACACGGATGTGTCTACCCTTTGGATTATCCTCATAGGACCCTTTCTCATTGATGGTGGGTGCGGGTCTGGTAACGAACGTACTCGAGGAAGGCTCGGGATGAAAGCTCGCCTGGAGGGCGGTCAGTGTCACCAGCGGCTGGTCGCCGAGGATGTAAGTCTCGCCGGCACCGAGCGAAGATTCCTTACGCCACTTATAGATCCTTACAATATTGTCGTAGAGAAAGCTGCCGATCGCCCCCATTGGTTTGACCCTGGTAAGAAGCTCTGCATAACTGATCAGGCACTCGCGGTAAGATGAACGAGGTACCTGCCAAACCTGCAAATCGGAGTCGTTAAAAACGACCTGCGCCGATAACGGGTCGATGCGCTGGTTGTACTCATATTTTCCCACGTCGGGTGGCGTTGGCGCGATATCAGGGTACTCGGGTCCGCCAATCCAAATAACGATAAGGCGCTTCGCGATCTCAGGTTTAGTCAAATAGGCGCTGGCGAGGTCCGTCAGCCCCGCCCCGCAGACCATGTAAAGTGGTCTTACATCGTCCCGCATCGCTTCGGCTATTATCCCCTCCACTGCATCAGATGGCTTTGGCGTCTGGCGATCCTCAAGTCCGGCATTAGACCCTTGGACGACCCTGAAATTGTGTTCGAGTCCCATTATCCGGAGTGTTTCCTCGGCCCGTGCTTTTGCCTTTGCCGCCTGCACATTGGATGGGTCCCACTCATCGCCGACCGAGAGATGTGACCCGATAATAAGCGGAATTTCGATAGAAGGCGATAGGACGTGGTGAACGAGTGCGAACAGATCATCCGGATCACCAGAGAAATCATTGTCAATGATCACCCGCATCCGGGCTTGGATGAGACGCGAGCCAGACTCCTCTGCCACGGTCGAGCCGAGTGCTAACATGTCGAAATCTATCATTCGTAACCTTTCATTGAGTATCGTAATTGGAGCCGTTGACTCATGTAGTACTACCAAGTGCTAGGGTTTTTAAAGTTACCTCGGATTGTCCTTAAAGTGGCCTTGCACACGAACGTCCTGAGATGAAGCCCAGCCGAAATGTTGTAGGTACCCGGAAAAGCGTCCCATTGCTCTGTCGCCGTGTTGATCGCAAAAGCATTCACCGAATCGCCTTTTCGGTCTGTGGGTCAAATAGGTGCACTTTGTCCAAGTTGATCTGGACAGTCACCGGTTCCCCTGAATGATAGAGATGTTCGCCATGTATCCGCGCGATAAAGCTGCCGGTTCCAGTTTTAAGGTAGACCAGCGACTCTGAGCCCATTGGCTCGGCGATTTCAACCGTCGAGGTAATCGGCACATGCGATTGGTCCTTTGCTTCGTCGCTCAAATGCTCAGGCCGAACTCCGAAGATAATCTCTTTGCCGGCATATTGCTTTGCCGAGCTTGCCAGCCGCCCTTGCAGCGGCAGGCTTAAGGCGTTCGCCTCGCCGTTTTCAACAAAGTAAAGAGCGTCATCGCGCTTTTGAACCTTGCCTTTGAGCAGGTTCATCGTCGGGCTGCCGATAAACCCGGCCACGAAGAGGTTCTCCGGTTGCCGGTAAAGGGTCAACGGATCGGCCACCTGCATAATGTTGCCGTCGCACATGACGCAGATGCGGTCTCCCATGGTCATCGCTTCGACCTGGTCATGGGTCACGTAGATCATTGTGGATCCAAGTTGCGCATGCAGCTTCGAAATCTCGGAGCGCATGTGGACACGCATTTTTGCGTCGAGATTTGACAGCGGTTCGTCAAACAAAAAGACCTTCGGGCTTCGCACGATAGCTCGCCCCAGCGCAACGCGCTGACGCTGACCACCAGAAAGAGCATGAGGTTTCCGCTCCAGCATATGGTCAAGGCCAAGCGCTTTGGACGTTCGCCCGACGCTGTCGGATATAATTTCCTTTTCCTTTTTCGCAAGCTGCAGCCCGAAGGCCATGTTGTTAAAAATGGTCATGTGCGGATAGAGCGCGTAGTTTTGAAACACCATCGCTATCCCACGATCCTTGGGCTCAAGTTCGTTCACAACACGACTTCCGATCGAAATCGTTCCGCTTGTGATTTTTTCAAGGCCCGCGACCATTCGTAGCGTTGTCGACTTCCCGCACCCGGACGGTCCAACAAGCACCATGAACTCCCCATCCGCAATATTCAGGCTGATTTTCTTTACCGCTGTGAACGTTGGGCGACCGCGATCGTCCACATAGGTTTTAACTAACTGTTTTATACTTACAGAACCATCACTCATAATTACTTTCTTGACGTGGCCGTTCTAGCTTTTCTCGCGAACGGCGCTGGCGATGCCCCACATAATTCTCTTCATTTTGAATTTCAAAGCCAATCGACACATTATCTGTGCGGGCACGGGGGGCTTCTGACCCCCGTGCCCAATCCCCCTCGACAAAGCTTTGCTAAGCAAGATGATCAATCGTATTACCCCATCTCCATTAATTAATCGTTGTGTTGGAGGTTTCCGCAGGGTTTTCCTTCGAGCGGTTAGCTCGCGCCGTGCATGTAGGTATCCCAACCGAAATAGGTTGTGAACGCCTCATTCAAAATCTTCGCTGTATGCGAGGCGTTCATGGCCGCATGGTGCTCAAAGCCGTTCTTGCAAATAAGTTTCAATAGCTCCTGGAGACGCGGCACCTCGACAACGGCGCGGCTTCCAAACGTATCGAGCGGGTCGTTAACAAATTGACCATCACCTACGTACGCGCGGATCACGCCATTGCGATCATCTGTCGTGATACGTGCACAGCTGAACGGACCTGCGGGCGTGCGGCCCGCAACGGTTCCATAGGTATTTTCCGTGCCGAGCGTCGTTGCCAGGATTTCCGCATTCGCCATCTTGACGTCTCCAAAAAAGCTCTTAGCCCAATTGCCGCAGTGAAACAGGACGCATTTGTTCGGATCGTTTCCGTAGTTGTTATTCCAATCGACAAGAGCGCTAGGTTTGCCAGATGCTAATTGGAGCGCGTACATCGAAGCCACTCCGGTTACATCCACTTCACACGCGCTGGGCAGCAGGCTTTCGCTCATCATGCTCATCAGAGTGCAAACGTTGACGCCGTAGTTCAGTTGGAGCGAATCCCAGCATTGGATCGCCGTCGCATCAATGCCGTGGCGCTGCATCCAGTCATCGAGGACAATTCCCAGTTTTGACATCTTCACTAGAGATGGTGCCGGAATTCCACTAGTCGGGACGTAAGCGCCAATCGCATCCAGACGTTCCTTTACCCGCCGGTCATTATCTCCAATCTTGCCCGCGCTTCCAAATACCTCAGAAAGGTCAACCGTGCTGACGCTGATACCGAAGGCCTGGAGTAGTTTCTCGCTGTAGCGCGTGGTATTGAATGCATTCGGGCGCGCTCCGACAGCACCGAGGCGGGCTCGTCTCATGCCGTCGACGACCCGGCAAACGGCTACGAACTCACCGAGGTCGGCTTTGAATGCATCGCTCTTCGGAAAAACCGTATGCTGTTTTGTAATGCTGAAAGGGATCCCGTACTGATAAAGGTTATTGCAGACGGAAATTTTTCCGCAAAAGGCGTCACGCCGCCGATCCAATGAAAACCGGGTTAAATCATCAGGGTATGCCTGAATCAGAATCGGAACGTTCAATCCGGAAAGCTTAATCGTTTCGGCGACGCCCTTTTCATCACCGAAGTTGGGTAGAACAACGAGGATGCCATTAATCCGATGACGTTGCTCATCAAAGAGCGCAGCACACTTTTTTGCATCCTCCCAAGTCTCCACGCCGCCGAGTTTCGTGGACTGCTCGTCAAGAATGACGGGTTCGATGCTGCGCTCCGCGAGCACCTCCAGGACATTGCGACGCCCT
>JAFAHI010000277.1 GCA_019237325.1 Verrucomicrobiota bacterium
GCAGGCTCACGCTGCGGCTTGCCGATCTTCTTGAAAGCTACCCACTAACTGGAGAGCCGGATGCGGGAAATCCGCCAGTCCGGTTCGGAGGGAGGGGCGACCGAATAGTCGTCCCTACCCCTATAATGAAGAACCGCCTTCTATGTCGCTCCTAGCGGAGCTGGTTGCCGTTTATGCTACCAGCACTATAAAGATTTGGCTCCTACGGAGCCGGCCACGGTATCGGCTTTATCCCATAAGTCTCGTAAGGCCTATCGCGCCGTAGGCTCGGCGAAGGCGGACTCCTAGCGGAGCTGGTTGCCTTTTATGCTACCAACGCTATAAAGATTTGACTCCCACGGAGCCGGCCAGGGTATCGGCTTTATCCCCCATAAGTCTCATAAGGCCTGTCGCGCCGTAGGCTCGGCGAAGGCGGACTCCTAGCGGAGCTGGTTGCCTTTTATGCTACCAGCACTATAAAGATTTGACTCCCACGGAGCCGGCCACGGTATCGGCTTTATCCCATAAGTCTCATAAGGCCTGTCGCGCCGTAGGCTCGGCGAAGGCGGATCCCATCCGTCCAGACGTCACGGCGGATGTCATCCGCCCGTTTGTGACACGCCCCCCCTTGTGTTAGCTTTTTAGGAATGATTTCAACGCTGGGTTTGAGGGCATTAGGGCCCTCGATTCGTACGGCCGCCTGTTTAGGGAGGTCAGTTCTCTAGCTTCTCGGGAACTTCCTAATGGAACCGAATTCTGTGGCGAATTTGAGCTCTGGGTCTTCCAACAAGCGGAGGCCGGTAACGCTTCCTTCGCGAAGCGTTTTTAGCCGAATCTGTAATGGATTCTTGACGGCTTTTGAACAGGTCACCCGCGCCGCCGGGCGCCGGCCAAACGTAGGTACGCTGCTTTCGATCGCCGAACGCCAGACCGGCCTGAACGACTTTGGCGACCACCGGTTCTTGGAAGCATTGGCTTTTCTCGTGGAATCAGTCGAACGCGAAGCCAAGTTAAATGCTCTCGGGCGATTTGTTTTCGTTGAACATGTTGTCCAGCTCTTACGCAATCGGCTTTACCTTGAACTGGATTGGAAGCTTGATCCCACGATCAGTCTCCGGAAAATTCCGAAGCCGGTATTTATCACCGGCTTACCGCGAACGGGCACGACCCTATTACACAGCTTGCTCGCCCAGGACACGGACATATTTGCCGCTCCGCTTACCTGGGAAGTCATCTATCCGTCAGCCGCTCAAGGTGACGAACGTCTCCGCATTCGCCGGACCGAGAGCCAATTGAAATGGTTCGAGCTACTGGTGCCTGGACTTAAGGCAATTCACCCGGTCGCAGCCGAGCTACCACAGGAATGCGTCGCGATCATGAGCCACTGCTTTATGAGCGAAGAATTCGATACCATGTTCGACTTGCCCGGGTACGAGTCTTGGGTGGAAGCACAAGATCAGCGCGAACTCTACGCGTTTCACAAACGTTTTCTCCAACACCTCCGCCGGGGAGCTCCAGAGCGCCGGTTCGTGTTAAAAGCGCCTGCACATCTGCGTGCGGTTGAAGCGATCTTAGACGTCTATCCTGATGCTCATACAATTCACACCCATCGTCATCCGGCCCAAGTCGTTCCATCCCTGTCGAGCCTGATCGTGACGCTGAAAGGTGCTTTCAGCTACAATATCAACCCGATCGAAGCCGGACCCGGCGCCGTGGACTACTGCGTCAGGAACATGCGGAAATTTTTCTCCACCCTGGATCGCCTCTCGGCAAACGCGTGCACCGACGTTGCTTATCTCGACCTCGTACGCAACCCCATGGCGGTGGTGCGTCAGATTTACGCTAGACTCGGTGAGCAGCTGTCTGCGGAAGCCGAGGCCAAAATGGAACGGTTCTTAGCCGAAAATCCCCAAGGAAAATGGGGACGCCATAAATACTCGCTGGCCGACTTCGGCCTACAACCCGAGGCAATCGATGAGCAGTTCCGTTTTTATACGGAGCGGTACGATATGGATGCCCGTCCCTCGAAAAAGACGATCTCAAAGTGACTCGGTAGGGCGAAGATCTCGGCGCGCCGAACGCGTCGCAAATTGCTGCCATCATGCCGCGCCGGATTTGAGCCGTGGTCTGGGGCGTCATTTATTCGTAGTTGTCGCGAATTTCGAGCGTCATTTATTCCGACATCGCGAGCGAGATCTTTCCCGAGCACGCGGCTCAAATCCGGCGCGGTCCACCTATGGGAGATGGCTACCCAATCTCGCGCCGAGATTTTCGCCCTACCGGGGCCGCCATCCGCCCCTACGTTCGCTTGCGTTACCATATCCCTCGTCCGAAGTTACCCCACAGCGGTAACCGGGAATAAATTGGGAGCCCGGATCCTCACCCAGGTAGGTCATGATCCGTCAGCTCTACCTCTTTACCGGCATCGCGATTTTACTAATTCCCGGCCTGGTCCGGAGCCAGTACACGAATCATCCTAAAGATATGTCAAAGCTTTCTGACGAAGAACTGAAAAACAAGCTGACGCCCGAACAATATTACGTAACTCGGCAGGCGGGAACCGAACCACCGTTTAACAATGCGTACTGGAACAATCACGCCGAAGGTCTCTACGTCGACGTCATTTCCGGAGAGCCACTGTTTAGTTCAAAAGACAAGTTCGACTCCGGCACAGGTTGGCCCAGTTTTACTAAACCCATCGATGAGCAAGCGGTAGTCACTAGACATGATACCTCCCATGGAATGATCCGCGATGAAGTGGTCGGTGCCCAGAGTAGCGCGCACCTGGGACACGTCTTCGACGACGGACCGCAACCCACCGGGATGCGCTACTGCATGAATTCTGCCTCCCTGCGTTTCATACCCGTCGAGAAACTTGAGGCGGAGGGTTACGGCCAATATCTGGCCCTCTTTAAGAAATAGTTTCACCAGCTCGCCGTTCGCAGCTAACCCTGCGAGCGGCGAACAAAACATAAGTCCTACTCGTCCCATAAGTCCCATCCGTTCTCGCAACCGTGAACCGCAAACCGCTAACTGTATACCGTCAACCCCTAACGCCATGCGCCCCTTAAACATCCTCGCTGCTTGTTTTCTTAGCAGCGTGATACCACTATTCGTCAATATGAGTGATGCTCAGAATGTGACCCGGACCGAAACAGCAGTTTTTGGTGGCGGGTGCTTTTGGTGTCTTGATGCTCAGTTCAAGCTTGTGCCCGGCGTGATAAAAGTTACGTCTGGGTACGCAGGCGGGCACACCGAAACCCCTACTTATGAACAGGTTTGCTCAGATCGAACCGGGCACGCCGAAGTAATTCAGGTGGAATTTGATCCCGCAAAGGTCAGCTACGAAGAGTTGCTCCATAAGTTCTTTTACGCGCATGATCCCACCACCCTCAATCGCCAAGGGGCGGACGTCGGGACTCAATATCGTTCCATCATTCTGTATTTGAATGACGAGCAGAAGCAGATTGCCGAAAAGGCCAAAGCCGCGGCTCAGAAGGATTGGTCTGATCCAATTGTAACTGAGATTGTGCCATTAAAACATTTCTATCCTGCCGAAGACTATCACCAAGACTATTTCGCCAAGAATCCGACCCAAGGATACTGCCAACTCGTGGTCAATCCAAAGGTGAAGAAATTCCAGCAGCATTTGGCAGCGGAGAAGGCCCAAGCCGGGAACTAGGCCCTCTGGGAGACCGGAATAGCCGCACATCCCTTCATACCATTGGTAGGCAGCCAGCACCTCTGGAGGGGAGTTGCTTTTACCCGAATCTCGTTTGCGCGCACATTTTTGAAGCCCCGCGTTTGCTAGGTGGTCCAAAGCGGCTCTTCTCCAAAAGGTCTTTCGACCTACTTTTGTTTTGCGTTTTCTGCGCTTTTTTGCGGCTATTCCACCTGCGCGATGAAGACCAAGCAATGGGTATTGAGTCTGACGTTAGCCGGCGGGTTATTCGCACCATCGTGGCCCGCATCTGCGAAGGAAGGGCCCGTTATCACCTCGGGCCCCCACGTGCTCCCAACCGGGCAGAGTATTTCGCCTCTAAGTGCGCCCGGTGCAAAAATCGTAGATCTGAACCCTGGTTTGACAGATTTACCGGATTTTGTCGCCGGAGGCGGTATTACCGCTGTACTTAGCCCCGACCAGAAGACCCTTCTGGCGCTGACCAGCGGACATAATCTGGTGAGTGTCACAACTGGTGACAAAAAGTCACTAGACTCGGATCAATACGTTTTTGTCTTCGATGTATCCGGGGATCAACCGCAACAAAAACAGGTGATTCGGGTCCCTAACACTTTCGCTGGGATTTCTTTCGATCCGTCCGGACAAAAATTCTACATCGGTGGAGGGAAGGACGATAACATCCATGTTTATTTGCAGAAGGACGGTTCCTGGCGGGAAGAAGCGTCGGTCATTTCCTTAGGACACAACGGGGGGAACGGGCTGAGCCGCAAGGAAACTTTTCCCGTCACAGCCGGTTTAGCAGTAACCGCGGATGGTCAGACTTTAGTAGTCGCCAACATCCAAAACGATTCCGTTTCCATCATCGATCTTTCGGCAGAGATCGTGAAACGAGAGTTGGATCTCCGGCCCGGGAAAATTGATTCTCGTCATCAGGGAGAAGCCGGTGGCGAATACCCATTCTGGGTAGCAATCAAGGGAAGCGAGATGGCCTACGTATCGAGTTTACGCGATCGCGAAGTTGTCGTGGTCAGTCTCAAGCCGCCGGCCGATGACTTGTCCGACGAAGCCCTCGCAAGTGCTTCATCAACGAGTAGTGCCGCGAGGTCGGAACTTCTTTCTAATAACCCCTCGCAGCCGGACGCTCCGGCAACGTCTGCCGCAGTCGTGTTGGCGCGGATCAAAGTGGCTGGTAATCCCAATCGCATGCTGCTCGACCACGCCGGTCGTCACTTGTTCGTCGCCGAAGATAACAGCGACAGCGTCGACATTATTGATACCCAATTTAACAAGGTGGTGAAAACGATAAAGCTTGCCGGTCCGGCAGGTGCCTTGCCCGATTGGCTTGTCCATTATCGCGGCCTTTCGCCAAACAGCCTCGCGCTCTCCCCAGATGAGCGCACACTTTATGTCACGGAAGGAGGGACCAATTGCGTGGCCGAAATCGACTTGTTCTCCGGCCCCTCCGAGAAAGGGGAGTCGTCCGAAGCTTCAACTAAGAGGGGCTCGTCCTCCGAAGCTTCCACGAAGGGGGAAGGAACTTTGCCGCCCAAGGTGCTTGGTCTAATACCGACGACCTTCTACCCAAACTGTGTTGTGGTAAGCGGAGATGGCCAGAGGCTCTTTGTCGTTAATGGAAAGAGTCTGACCGGCCCAAACCCCGGCTATTTCGAGCGCAAGAACTCTAACCAATATGTCTTAGAGCTTTTGCGCTCCTCCCTCTTAACGATCCCGATCCTCAACAAGCAACAACTCGCCGATACCACGAAAGTTGTAGCTGAGAACAATCAGTTTTCGGCTAAGCCACCCGACTCCGATCATTCGCTGATGGCCTACCTCCGGCGCCAGATCAAGCACGTGCTCTACATCGTGAAGGAAAACCGGACCTACGATCAAATTTTGGGTGACCTAGATCGAGGCAATGGTGATCGTTCACTCACTCAGTTCGGATCGACGATAACCCCTAATTTCCATCACTTAGCCCAACAGTTTGTTTGTCTGGATAATTTTTACGATCCCGGAGATGTCAGTGCGAACGGTTGGCCTTGGAGTACCGCGGGGCGGGAAAGCGATTTTGGTGTCAAAGCGGTTGTTCTCAATTATGCCAAACGAGGGATGACCTACGACTTCGAGGGGACCAATCGGGATATCAATATCGGCCTGGGGTCCTTAGCCGATCGGGTAGCAGCAAATCCTTTGACTCCAGAGGACCCAGATGTGTTGCCCGGTACCGCGGATGTGGCGGCGCCAGACGGACCTAACAGCGCGGACGAAGGGATGGGGTACCTTTGGGATGTGGCTTTGCGAGCGGGCAAGAGCGTTCGCAACTATGGATTCTTTTGCGATTTAAGCCGGTACGAAGAAGCGCCTCCCGACGAGATCCCACTCGAACGCCATCCCTTCGAAAAGAAACTACAAGTAGCGTACCCTACAAAGGCGGGATTGATAGAGCGCACGGACCTCTACTTTCGCAGCTTCGACACGGCTTTTCCCGACTATTGGCGTGAGGTCGAATGGGAGCGAGAATTCGATCGATTTGTTCGAGAAGGTCAAATGCCTGATCTGTGTCTAGTGCGTTTTATGGAGGATCACATGGGCTCGTTCAAAAAGACAATCGATGGCATCAACACGCCCGAACGCCAGCAAGCCGACAACGATTATGCGGTGGGCAGATTAGTCGAAAAGATAGCGGCTAGCCCGTTCAAGGATAACACGCTCATTTTTGTGGTTGAGGACGATGCTCAGAACGGCGCTGATCACGTCGATTCTCATCGGTCGACCGCCTATGTAGTCGGACCTTTTATTAAACAAGGCCAGGTCGTTTCCCAATTTTATACGACGGTAAACGTTCTGCGCACCATCGAAGACATTTTGGGCACCGAACACCTCAATATTCATACAGCTACCGCGCGACCCATCTCGGAGGTATTCGATCTGAAACAGGAGACCTGGAAGTTCAAGGCCGAGCCCTCGAGCTATCTCAAGGATACCGGGTTACCGCTTGCTGATAAAACGGGAGCAATGCACCCAACCCATGATGCTGCCTACTGGGCGGCTGCAACCGCCCAGTTCGATTTCTCCAAAGAAGACAATCTCGGCGACCCCGACGCCTTCAACCGGATCATCTGGAAAGGCCTGAAGGGCGATGTGCCGTATCCGGGCGACCGGAGAATTGAGCGGTGATTGACGAGTTATCTCATTTGGGCGCGGCGACGGGATCTCATAGTGAACAACGCTTCGACCGTCACAGTGTCAGCGCCATAACCGTTGTGCCCTGCTTGGTCGGCTGATTCCAGGAAATCGAAAATCGCAAGACGGAGCGTCGATGCTGTCCTAAAGTGACCGCTCCATGCTCACGATCTCTCAGGTAACAAAGTCGTTCGGGGCCGACGTTCTCTTTGAAGAGGTCTCTCTTCAAGTGAACCGAGGGGATCGGCTTGGGTTGATCGGCGCCAATGGATCGGGTAAGTCGACCCTCTTTTCTCTAATTCTTGGTCGAGACGACCCCGATCGAGGAACGATCCAATTGCAGAAGAACGCGCGCATGGGCTTTCTTCCGCAAGAAAATGCACCGGTTGGTGAGGAGACCGTCCTGCAATTGGCGACCTTGCAAGACTTGAAAAGTCTGGACCGGACCCCATTGGAAATCAGTTCAGACCCGGTTGAAACGGATTTTGAACGCGAAGTGAAAGCGAAGCGAGTGCTTTCCGGCTTGGCGTTTCGCGTAAAAGATTTTGATCGCCCGGCAAAGGAATTTAGCGGCGGCTGGATTATGCGTGCACACCTGGCGAGGTTGCTCGTTGATGAACCCGATCTGCTGCTGCTTGACGAGCCCACGAATCATCTTGACCTGGAGACGGTGGTTTGGCTGCAGAAATATCTGCAGAATTATTCGGGCGCTTTGCTGCTCATCTCACACGACCGGGCCTTTCTCAACGCTTTGGTAACCCGGATTGTTGAACTTGATCGGCAGCAACTCGCCTTTTATACCGGCAACTACGACGATTTTGTTCTCCAAAAGGAAGCGCGACGTTCACAGCAATTAGCGGCTTACAAAAATCAACAACGCCAAATCGACAAACTGCAAACGTTTATTGATCGGTTCGGCGCGAAAAATACCAAAGCTGCTCAAGCGCAAAGCAAACGGAAAGAGCTTGCCCGCATCGAGCGAATCGATGCGCCGGAAAAAGACTCTGCTCCCATTCATTTTCGCTTTCCGCAACCAGCCAGGAGCGGTGCCCGAGTGATCACCCTGGCTCAAGTCAGCCATGCCTACGGTGAAACCAAAGTCTATGCCGACCTGAATCTTGAGATCGAGCGTGGCCAACGAACGGTGTTAGTTGGTCCTAACGGCGCCGGTAAATCAACGCTAATGAAACTGTTAGCCGGAGTGTTACCCGTTCAAGCCGGCCGCCGTGAATTAGGTTATAACGTTGAGCTTGGTTATTTTTCTCAACATCGTGTCGAGATGTTTGATCTTAGCCGGACTGTACTGGCCGAGGCTAGCGATGTCAGTAAACCGGTTCCGGAGCAAATGGTCAGAAGTCAGCTGGGCGCTTTTTTATTCAGTGGCGACGATGTATTTAAACCTGTCTCCGTGTTGAGCGGTGGCGAGAAGAGTCGTCTGGCGTTGGCGAAATTGTTGTTGGACCCACCAAATTTCTTGGTGATGGATGAACCCACTACGCATTTGGATATGCGGAGCATCGAAGCGCTGATCTCCGCCTTGAGCCAATACAAAGGAACTCTGGTGTTTGTCAGCCACGACGTTCACTTCATCCGTTCAATTGCGACCTCGGTAATACACGTTCAACCAGGCCAGATCAGGTTCTATCCTGGAGGTTATGAATATTTTGTGGAAAAGACGGCTGCTGACACTGATCAGGTGTCCAACGATAGCTCTGAGGAGCTAGAGCAGAGCTCGCAGCCGAGCACGCGTAGCCAGGAAAAAGAACGAAAACGGCTAGAAGCCGAGGCGCGCCAGCAACGTTCGCACAAAGAGCGTGAACTCCGTGCCAAGTTAGAACAAATCGAAAAACGGATTTTGGAGTTAGAAGGACGACAACAGCAGTTAGTTGTTGCCTTGCAGGAATCGAACGGATCGACCTCCGAGGAGAGCCTCGAGTTAAAGAGCGTTACCGACGAGCTAAACTTACTAATGCCTGAATGGGAACAGTTGGTTGAAGAAACCAAGGCCCTGCGGACGGTCGCAGCGAACCAGTGATGCGTCACCCAAACCGGAGGGGCGTCGCATTACGCGTTTTAGCTCAGCCGGGTGTCGACGCCTGAAACCGTCTCCAGGTATTACGCATGGAGAGACGCGACGCCCTGGACCGACGCGTGAGAGCTATATGGCATTGTAACGATCCATCCGTGTTGATACGCATCCGTCGAGAGCAATCGGCATACGCTGACCACGCCCCGGCAGTCACCACCGGAGCTGAACCATCTGTCCCTGAAAGGGCCAATCATCCGGGTGAGCCACCAAACCATGTCGGACTGGATTGAAATGAACATAAATCCATTTTGATTCGTACGCCGCCGCACCCAGCAGCTGTCGATCCCAAAAACTTCGTTGCCAAATTGGGTGATCGTTAGACCGATGCCAACGCTGGGTGACGTGTCTCTTCCATTTGGCAACCCAATTCGGTAAGGAAACGTAAGACGTATTGTTCTCACCGATAAACAGATGAATGTGTTCCGGCATAATAACATAGCGACCTACCGGATAATCGTCGTGAAGTTTCCAAGCATCTCTTAAGAGACGATGCATTTCATCGCAGGCGAGGATTGGTTTTCGATTCTTTGTGCAAGTCGTTAGGAGCAAGATGATAGCCGGGCGGTCCAGCGAGGGGAGATGTGGCGGATGTTTTCTGGATTGAGGTAGGGGCATAACGCGGTAGGGCACTGTTATTATGGCCGCATGTAGGTTCCGCTAGTTTCAGGGCGTCGCGTCTTTCCGAACGAGCGAGCTGCCATATTTTCCGGCGTCGACCCGTGATAGAACTAAAACGCGGAATGCAAC
Organism: Verrucomicrobiota bacterium; assembly: GCA_019237325.1. Lineage (GTDB taxonomy): Bacteria > Verrucomicrobiota > Verrucomicrobiia > Chthoniobacterales > JAFAMB01 > JAFAVN01. The sequence continues at coordinate 9,684 of JAFAHI010000277.1, forward strand.
CCCGATCCGGGGTGGTGCACCGAATCCCGTTTCACTTTTCACCTTTCACTTCTTTTTCCTGCCAATTCGCAATCAACCCGGGAAATCGACACGCCCGGCAATCGGTCCGATCATTCAGGCAGAAGTCCTCAAAAATCTGCAGCAAGCCCTGCTGTTGATACAGGAAGTGCGCATGCTGCTGACCCCGAACGGAATCCCCGAACAAACGTAAACACACAATCTCTAAAAGAGTATTCCCAAGCTCAGCTCGGATCGACTTAAAGACAGTCCAATCGGCATTGCCTGAAATCACCAGAACGGGGAATAAGACATTGGCTACGATGTCTTTAACCCGGGATGTGCCAATGAGACTGATTCGCCGGGGTGAGGGTGCTGACCGCAGACTGTAATGAAAATCCCAGAATGGATGCGACAGTCGTTGAAACCAGTCAGCGGCAGCGTCCAGATCCGTGGTCAGTTTTCGAAAATCCGACCAACCAGATGCGATTTGCGCCAGCGCGCCGAGGCGTCGATGGGGATGATTGTTTGGCCTGCTGCCGCCTAGTCGCCAAAGGTCTGCTCGCAACATCAAATCGTGGAGCTCGCTTCTCAGCTTCCACCAGTGTGTCCACAGAGCGCTTAGATAGCGGTCTTCCTGTTGATCGGTGGAAAGGGATTGCTCCAAGAAACCGGATAGACCGAATAGAATCGCTTCTGCTGCCGTGCGATCTGATCGCAGGCGGCCGAGGGTTATTCTCTGGGCGATAATGAGAAAGGGGATCTTGTTCCATTTGTAACCCAACGCAATCGCCAGGGCCTGGAAAAGCGCCTCATCAATTCCATGAATTCGCACGCTGCGTCGCAACGCCAGCGCCTTCCTTTCTAAACGTATCCAGGCTGCAGTCTCAACCACTTGGTCCAGTTGAGCCTCCGGCAGATTAGACAGCGGACCGCAACAAGCGCCGGGTTTTGCTAAAGCAGATTCGGTATCCGTTAACGTTAGTCCCGTGGTCTTGAGTTGGACTTGGACCACCTCTCGGTGATCCATGGTCCGGGTAAAAAAATCAGAACCAGAATTCTGTAAGAAAAGATGCAAAACGACATTTCGAAAAGCGGGGTTGTCGCCATGCCCGTGTCGTTCCCAGTCCGCCACGTTCATATCCAGCTCGATGTCGCCTTTAAACTCTTGGGCGCCATCTGTTCGGATAACCGCGTTCACGAAGTCAGGCCCTGGTTCCCGGTTCCAAAATCCAAACTGGATAACCTCGACTAGCGAACCATTCGTTGCGCGAAAATTTGACCCGAATGCTCCCGCATACCAAAGCGCCTGATACTCAAGCTCGGACCAGCGCCGGCTGATCGCGGGTTGTTCCTCAACCGTCGAAACCTCTAACGCTCGAAGATAGGGCGATCGGAAAGTATCCACAGATAATAACATTAATATAACGAGTTATTATCTGCAAGCGGAAGTAACGAACATAAACCATTATTGTTCTTATAGGAGTCAAGGAAAGAAGGATTGATGCGTTGCACCGAAGCCCCACGGAGGGGCGTTGCATTCGATGTGAGAAGTCTATCAGATGTCGACGCCGACAAATCGTATTCACCCGCTGGATTTGAAGAGACGCGACGCCCGGGGTCGAGGGCGTGTTCCCTGCGTTGAGACATGAAAGGCCGAAAAATCGTCTGATTGGCTACACGTGGTTAGACATCACGACGTTCGATTTTCCAATGTGTTGAACACGCCTTGGGCCAGGGCGTCGCGTCTTTCCGAATTGGAATGGCCGTATACGCGTTCCGGCGTCGACACCCGCTAGACCTGCACACGCCCAATGCAACCCCTCCGATTTTGGTCATTCAACGGCTGTCTGGCAATCGCAACGCCCGTTCGGTCTGGGTGATGGACAACCGATCTTTTCTCTTACCTCTGCGTCCGCTGCGACCTTTGCGCGAGGCCTCTGCTATTTGCGCTGCCCTTTACAGCTCCAAACGCAATCCATCATATGCCAGCGAACAGCCTTTCGGGAGTGTCTTGCTAGTCTCGACGTGACTAACATCGTGGCTAAGGTGCGTCAGGAACGCTCGTTTTGGCTTTAGCAGCGAGATCAACCCCAACCCTTCGGAAATACTAAGATGCGAGAAGCGTGACATCTTCAGCGGGGTCCCTAGTACCAATACCTCGACCCCGGCCAAGTCATGTAATCCTTGGTCAGAAATGATCTTACAATCGCTGACGTATCCCAGGATCGGGCGCCCCTGCTGGCGGATCAAAAATCCTAACGTATGAATTTTGCCATGTTCGACCTGGATTGGGACTACCTCGTTCTCACCCAACATGAAGGGTCCCTCGATAGTGTACGGTACCGGTTGAACATATCCGGGAAACCTGGCTTCCCCGCTAAAAGCGTACTCGAACGTGTGAGCCATACGTTCGAGTGTCTCCGGCGACGCATAGATCGGCATCTCGTCACCGTTAGCGCTGCTGAACCGTCTGAGATCGTCGAACCCTAGAATATGATCAGCGTGCGCGTGAGTATAAATGACCGCATCCAGCCGCGTGATGTTTGCCCGTAAGGCCTGTAACCGGAATTCGGTAGCGGTATCGATTACCCAACTTGCCGTAGGAGTCTCGATATAGACGGAGGACCGCCAGCGCTGGTCTCGACTATCCGAGGACCGGCAGACCGAACAGTCACATAGTGGAACCGGTATACCTACGGAGGTTCCTGTGCCCAGAAAAGTGGCCGTCAGCATCTATTGAAAAAAGGTCGCCGGACCCTTACATAACCTGCCAGTGCCCGCAACGCTCCGA
>JAFAHI010000294.1 GCA_019237325.1 Verrucomicrobiota bacterium
TTATGCGCAACTGTCGCTCCGAAGAAGCCTGAGCCGACGACGATGAGTTTGTAATCGGTGATTCGCAGCGTCGGTACCTTTATCTTGCGGGGAGTGATCTGCTGATTACCGGGTCAACATCTCGTAACGACTGTCATTTATCCGAGCATTTCACTTTCGGTCAGATGTGGATAGGCTTTTGCGCGCAGTTTCGCGTCCAATTGCGCCCGCCGCGTCAGGAACGGGCCAATCAGTTTACAAAAATACCGCTGCCATCTCGACGGTCCCAGGTATCCCATAGACCGAAGCTTGTCGGATTTCACTGGATGGAAAATACCATTTTCCAAATCGTCCCGCCATAATTGCAACAGCTCCAATCTTCTAAATTCCGGTCCAGCATGGAATCTGCGTTCGCTGAGAAAGCTCATTATCTTTACTTTTAGTTTGTGCGATACGGCGAGAGATGGAAAGAGGACCTCGACGAAGGCCAAGGACCCGTGCTCCCGTACAAAATCGCTTGTCAACTGTATCATTCGCCGAGAAAGCCGGCACAATGGCAAGAACCCTCCTGCCTGATGTTCATATCGGAACTGGGCCGCAAAATGCCAATGAGGCCAATTCGGATGTTGGTCGCGCAGAAAAAAATTCCGGACTATCAAGTCTGAGGTATCGGATCTATATTTCTCCAAAAGTTGAATGCATACTCGGGGGTTGGTAAAGAAGACATCATCCTCCATGATCCAGACATAGTCAAAGGTTGTATAGTCGGTCGTAAGATAAAAAATAGCTTTGTCCCAAGCAATCGGTGTTTTGGGGATTAGAGGACTGGAGTTAAAAAAACCATTTTTTCGAGCCCTGGCATCATCTATGTAGACACAGTTTGCAACAGACGGATGCCGGGACGGTTCATTGTCGGGAATTATAACTGTTTCGTTGCGACCAATCTTCGCTAATGAATCTGCAAAACCCAAAGTGGATGGGAGCGCATTTCCGGTGAGAATTAGGAGGGGGCTATGCATTCCCGGACCACTCGGTCAGATGGTTACCTTCTTCCATCCGGATCTTACGTTGCCGAGATCATAATCGCTCGCTTCCGCTTTCGGAAGCCCAATCGCACAGACCAGCGAGCGCAGTTTAATGCGTTCGCGCCCAGAGAAGTCGTGTCATAATGGCATAGCGCCCACGTGTCCACGAACGCGCACGTACTGCCATATTGCGTAGCACCTATTGGATTACAACGCAAACCTGTTGATAGCCAGGAACGAAGGCATCGTAGCGAAAGCCGAGCTGATGGCGTTCCACCAACTCCATGAACGCTTTGTGCTCATGGTGTTGCCACCCAGGGTAGTTGAAATATTCATCGAAAACAATGACGCAATCCGGCCCGATTTGCGGGTGAAGAAAGTCGAAAATGCACTTGGTCGATGAATATAGGTCACAATCGACGTGAAGAAACGCCACCGGCTCATCGTGCTCTTGGATGAACTTGGGCAACGTCTCAGAGAACCAGCCTTTAACAAGCGATACGTTCGGAGGCACTCGAGGGATTTTTCCGGAAAAGCGGCCCGTGGGGTACCCTGTTCGCCACGGCTCTGGAAGTCCCTCGAAGGAGTCAAACCCGAAGACCCTCCTCCCGCTCAGTTGGGCAATTTGAGAAATCGTGTGCCCGGTGGCAACGCCGAATTCAAGAAACAGGCCTTCGAATTTGACCAGGCTGAGCGCATGTGAAAGCAACTCACCACCAGAGCCGAAAGCGGTTGCGGTGATCATATTCTCTCGCCAATACTCGGCACTTTCGTTAGCAGCTTGGAAAAACGCGACGTCGACGACATTGAAACTGTCGAAGGGTCGCCCAATCGCAGCAAAGCGCCGACCGGCCTGGTCCACAAACCGCGCTCCGACCCTATCGCCCACCCGGTCAATCAAACGAAGAAATAGCTGCTTCATGTTGTCCGAGCAAAAAGGAGCACTTCCAAAGACGGTCGATCGGCGCCGGTGTGCGATAGCACGCCTGCAGGCGCGAAGCGAGTCCGCGCGCTCTCTGCGTCCGGATCATTCGGTTCGGCCGCTCAATCTAGTGATTCTGAGACGGGCGCTCGAACGAGTGTCAATCAGGGAGGACGGCACCTCTCCGTACAGTGTCATGTAACAAGCGCCGTGGCGCCAGTGTATCGTGAAATGGCCTGCGGTCTTCTGGATCGCGTGGCCAAGTGGGCTTTGCGGGCCAAGAGTTCGCCATTGCCAAGCTCCATTGAGGATATCCCGCCGACTGGTGCAATTCCAATTGCAATATCGCGCGGAGATGAATTCGCGATCGCGTATCCCGTCCCTCATCCTCCCGCGCTCGCGAGCGAAGGACGGGAGCGCTCGACCCGGCAAGCGCGCTCTGGTGCTGATCCCGGTCACACGATTTCGCGGAGACCAGGGCGCTCGCCGCCGCGGAAGAGCCGGCCGCCGATTTGCGTTGAAGGGCGGCGGGGCGGCGCGCCGCAGAAGCTGCTCCGGCGGGATGAGGGGAACGCCGAGTTGCCGGAGGGGTTGGCAATATGAGCGCGGCACTTTGGCAGCGCGCAAAATGGAGGTGAAGATGAGGAAACTAATCCTAGCGAGTGCTTCGGTACTAGCCTTGGCGATTGGCAGCAGCGGTGCAGCCTTCGCTGCGGATGGGCGCAGCACCCCGAATGCCGGGGCCGATACGCCGGCGACGTCCTCGCAATACGGCACGAACGCCGGCGCGACGTACGGAGTAACCACAAACAAGCAGGGCGGCATGAACCTGCCCGGCAGCGAAATCAAACAAGCCCAGCAGCAGCTGCGAGACCAAGGGCTCTACAACGGCAAGATCGACGGCGTCATGGGGCCGCAGACCAAGCAGGCACTCCAGCAGTTCCAGCAGAAGAATGGCCTTCCGGTGACCGCAACGCTCGATCAGCAGACGATGGACAAGCTGTCTGGTGCCGGCGCCGGCCAAGGGTCGAGCATGCCGCCAACCTCCAATCAAGGAGGGTCAACAGCCAATCAGCATTTGGCTCCGCCCGCCGGGAGCAATTTGGGCGACCATGCTTCTCCGAGCCACTGACCGATTTTCGACCGTCAGCCTGTCCCGGGTCCAGTCGGGACAGGCTTGTTGCCACGAATTTCGGCGAAATGCGAATGAAACCGGTCGTCGAACCCGACGAAGCCACGCCCGGTCAGCTCTTCACCAGCATCGCCAGGATCGGTTCGAGATGGTCGTCGGCGAGTTGTTTGAGCTCGTCGTCGGTGCGATCCTGGATCGGGTGAGGAACGAAGACCAGCGCCGGGTCGATGCCGAGCGATTTGGCCTGCGCGGCGGCGCCGTCGACGAACTCGGTGGTCGCGACGCCGACGGTCGGAATGCCGCGTGCTTCGAGATCCGCCATGTCATGCGTACAGCACGAAATGCAGGACCCTCAGTCGGACAATCCTTCGATGACGAGGTT
>JAFAHI010000426.1 GCA_019237325.1 Verrucomicrobiota bacterium
GAAGCCAGAGCGACAATACGCCAAAAAGTTCTGGACGGTGGCCGGCGCTTTCGCATCGAATGTCTCAATAACAATATCGCCGTGGTTGGTGTGCAAAGTGACCATGATCGCTTCTACGCTGCGAAATATACCGGGTCAATGGGCCTCTGCGGTTGGACGTAACCGTCTTTTGCAGAGGCCCGCTAATCAGTTCATCCCAGGCTTAATGCGATCGGCAATTTCTGTCCCAATTTTCGAAGCTTCGGCTTGCCCCTGGTTCGTTACGACGAAAATCGCAAGATCTTGGCCTGGACAAAGGACGATGACCCTGCGCAAGCCGTGGCTCCTGGTCATCGCGCACGCGAACCACCGTATCGGACATCTCCAAAGGCTTTGTGATATTCTCACTGACAAGATGTTCCCAATCCGCGCCGGCGGCTTTTTCAACTAGGTAACCGAGTAAGCCAAAACCAGTGTTGGAATACTGTACGGCGCAGGGAGATGCCCCTGCCCCTGCCAGTTGTCTATAAAGTGAAAGGGTGTCGTGCGGTGGCACGCCTTGATGCCCACGAAGCAATGCGAAAGCTCATCGTTATGAATGCTATGTCTTATCTGGCCGATCAGCCGTTGAAGACATCGGTGCCAGAGTTGCGCTCCTGAACAAGATCTCTTCGGGCAAAGCGACGATATCCAGTAGGAAAGCGTCTTGGGCGGGGAAACTTAGCATTACGGAAAGGCATTACTAACTGAGCCCGAAGAAGATAAGTGGATCGAACATAAATACATTCTTTTTTATTGTAACTTCTCTCTGCGTTAGCCATCCTCTTCCGCCGTATTTGCATATGGAAACTCACTCTTTCGCATTCCTTGAATCGTGCATTCTCGGATCCGCAACCAGTCCGCGGGTATCACGGATCAGACACTTGCGGATCATATCAAGAGCTTCCTCTCGGCGTGCAGTGCTGCTAGGAAAGTTAGCCATGAACGCATTATGTTGTCATTACGCGGCCGTGACTCTGTTCATCGGTGTAGCCGTGGTTGGAAACGACGCCCGAGCGGCCAACACACCATCCGCCGGCGGCACGTACTACGGCGCGACGGATGTTTTGGTTAACGCCAACGAACACCTTTCCTGCCCAACCACCCTGCAGTTCGACCCGAAGACACATAGTGCGACTGTCACCGTCAACTATCGGGGTACCGATATGACCACGAAGATCAACGGTACTCTTCGAGACGGTGTTTTTCACGGGCGCAGCGAAGGTCGATTCTTCGGATTGGTCTACGTTCAGGCAACGAATTACACGCTTAAATTTGACCATCGATCCGGGACCGTCAAAGCTACGTCTTGGTTGGTCAACCCAACCCCCGGCTCCAATAACAAGCCGCAAACGGATGTTTACAGAAGGACGCCTCCTCGGTCCGAAGCAAGCGAAGAGCGTGAACAGGAGAATGCTGGCGGCCCTGACGATGATTCTTCCGGCGACTCGAATAGATCCAGTAAGAACAAAGATGGAACGAAGAACCGGGATAGCGGCGTCAAGACATCACACCTGAGAGATAACATCGTGGAAGCCAAGGACACGGGCGAGCGGACGAAACTGGTTAAATCGGATTCCACGGTTTCGAAGACCAAGACGGCACCCACTACCACACACAAAAAGTGAGTCCACGGTTTCGACCGCCATTAGCCCCAAGCCGTGATTCCTAAGAAAGGATCGAGAGTGGCCGCAACGCCATGCCGAAACGCGACATTTCTACGCCCATGCCCAATCGGCAGACCCCAAAGAACGGGAATGGAAAGCGGTTCCATCATCTCCCGTACCGCTTCTTTCAGATAGTCGGGGTTTTCATCGTTGCGGCCGCATCCCTTTAGCTCGCCAAAGCCGATCCCGACAGCGCCACTAAGGCAGTTACTTTCGATGAGTTGCCAGAGATATCGCGCAATTTTGTAAGTTGGCTCGTTCACATCCTCCAGCACCACAATCGCGCCGTCCGCTTTCATCGCGTGCCTCGTACCAGCCAAACTGGCGATTACCGTTAGATTCCCGCCAATTAAATTACCGCGTACAACCTCTCCGGGTCCACAGAGTAGCTGCCCGGTTAGCGGGGTATCCCTGCCTTCGCATAGTAACGATCGAAGCGCGTCCCAGCTAAACTCATCTGCCGATTCGTCATCGGTTCCCAAGCTGGCCAGGCTCGGGCCGTGCACTGAGGCGATCCCGGCGTTGAACAGCGAAATATGTAGGACGGTGCCATCCGAAAACCCGATTACGGGTCGGCCGTCGAGCGAATTCCACGGAATACCGGAAAGCAATTGTCCAGTTCCGGAGCCGCCTCTCGCAAACCAGACCGCGTCGATGTCCGGTGTCGTGAGCGCCCAGATCAAATCGCTGAGTCGCGCCTCGCGTGACCCAGCGTAATAGCGATGCTGATCGTACACGTGCTGTCCGAGAACATAATCCCAGCCACAATCCTGCAGACGCGACAGAGGAAAATGCAGCTTTTCTGAACGAACGCGGCTACCTGGCGCGACAACGGCTATCCTAGCTCCTGTTTTCAGCATCTAGATTGTTTGAAGAATTTCGAAACTGTTCTCGCAAACGCCGGAAACGGCTCTCGTAGATCCAATCATATAGGTGCATTTTTTCCGGAAACAGCTGCATCGCCTGCGTCCTTAGGTGCAGCCTTTCGATGTCGATTTCCCGATCCGAACAAGCCGTAGCCACTATCAGGAAACAGAGGCGGTCGACATGCTGCTGGAAACAGCTATAGGCCAGGTCTTCGGATAGCATGATTGAATCAGAATCAACGCATGATGTCGCCAGGCCGTCAATCCTTGGTGACCGCGATCGCGTCGACTTCGACCAGCAGCTCAGGCCGAATCAACTGCTTCACAACCACCGCCGTGCTGGCCGGAGGATGCTCACGATTCACGTAGGTGTCCCGGACATCGCGGACGATCTGGAGATTGCCGGCATCGACTAAGTAAAAGTTTAGTTTTACGACATCATTAAATGATGCGCCGGCTTCATCGAGCCGCGCCTTCAGATTGTCGAACACTTGTTTTACCTGGGCAGTGAAATCGCGATGACCCACTAGGTTACCCGACGAGTCGAGGGCCACTTGCCCCGAAATATAGAGTGTTCGACCCCCGCGAACCTCTACGACTTGAGAGTAACCTGCCGGCGCCCGGTTTAAAAATCGGATTTGCGGTTCATTCATCGTTTTAAGGTCTTTCGTTTGATCTTCCGCCATGATTCAGCGTGGAATCAGCATTATGCTCAGAAGAGTCGCTGCAGTTAGCTTTTTCATTTAGTGGTCAGGTAGACTAAGTAGTTCCTTGTCTTGTCTACTGGTGGACATTCGCTCCCTATATACGGCATATCGTTTTGACCATTTCCTTGATCTACTTCCCCTCGCCAAACGTACGTACCTAGACCGATCGTAAGGGATCTAGGATCTTAGGCCGCTAGTCCCCTGGCTGACGAATAGTGATGATTGCAGGATCCCTTCCAGGCCGGTACGTGGACGCACCATAGCAAATCGCTGCGTTTCCCTTGCGGGCGTAGCGGACTTCTGGCTGACCATCGCAGACGGATTTGTTCTGACAACATTTCTCGTGGAGGTCCGCGCTCCATCTCTCCATATACAAACAGTTCGCCGTCTTTGAGCTACCGGGTATTTGGACATAACGATTCTCGGTGAGCGTGAGAAATGCCGGCTCGCCAGGAAGCGGAATCGGTGTCACCCAGTTCGGTGACAATTTGATGAGCTTCCGCTTATTGAAATCGAAAGCCACGATCGTATCTCCGTCCGTGCTGTTAAGATGCGAACTGAAAAATATAAGCCGCAGTGGCCCTTCGAACAGAAATCGTCGATCTTTGCCCGACGGAAGTTGCAGAGGATCGAAAGACGGAAATCCGGGGAGCTGACCAATCTCGGTGTCGTGCCCCGACTTGGAATCGCGGAACCACATGACCCAATCCAGCGGATCTTTCTCGTCCTTACCTTTACGCCAGAGGATTTCGCCGGCTCCGTCTGGAGCGTCGATCTTCGCGGGTGGCTTATCTTCCGCGCTGCTGACCGCATCGAGGGCTGTCCCGGTCGCATGCTCTGTTTCTTGGATCTCGGGTGATGGAGATGGAGATCCTTGGTCTGATGGTGCCGGGGAAGGTTTAACGGATTCTGTGTCTTGTTCATCCGGGCTCGTGAAATAGGGCGAAGATCTGGCGGACTTGTACCACTCAGGCGCGTTATCAATCCTCTTCAAATTTGTCCCGTGCGGTTCAATACCCCAAAACTCACGTTCTTCAGTTGTCTTCGCGCGCGTGAACACAAAGGTCTCGCCAGCGGGCGAGAAAATCGGATCGACATCTTGGCCGGAATTGTCATCCGTCAATTGGCGCAGCAACTTCCCGTCCTCGCGGTACAGGTAAAGATGCGAATGGCTTGTGCCTACTGCTTGTAGGTAACGAATTGCAACGACAATCTCGGAATCGCCAAACGCGACAGGTACAAACATTGTCGCTAAACATCCGAAAATTAAGCGATTAAATAAATTGAGTTTGAATCGCATCTTCACCGCCAACGTTTAAAGGCGTCCCGATCCCAGCCAATCAGATCGCCTGGTTAGTTAGCAATAATTACTCTCCTACTTTGTACGCAGAGTCGTTTCGACGCGGCGAGTGGTGATCGTCAAGTAAGCTATCGGTAAATCTCGGAGGCCGGCGGCAGTTGCGCGTTCTTACAAGTTGAGAGTATCCAGGATTGCGTTGATGGTGAGTCGATTGCAGCTTGCGTAGTAAAAATTAAAACCCCAGATTCGAAAGGATGCAATTATGCCGAACCCCTTCGTACATGTTGAGCTCGACACTACCGATCTCGAGAAAGCCAAGGCTTTTTACTCTAAGTTGTTCGACTGGAAACTGGAACCGTTCCCGATGCCGGAGGGGGAATACACGATGATCAACGTCGGCGGAGGAACGGGCGGCGGAATGATGAAACATCCAATGCCCGGTGCGCCCTCAATGTGGTTAGCATACGTACTGGTCGACGATATCGAATCCGCTACCGGAAAAGCAAAATCGCTCGGTGCAACGATCTGCAAAGAAGTGACAGAAGTCCCAAATGCAGGTTGGTTGAGCATCATCCAAGACCCGACCGGGGCTATGCTCGGGCTCTGGAAACCTAAATCCGAATAGGTTAGCGATACCACCCACAGCGCGGCTGCGACTCAGGGAGGGCGCGCGTCCCCGCGCGCCGCGAACGGGCTGCGACGGGAACCGAGTTGAAGACTAGATCCGGTCTGTCTTGGGCTTCGATAAACGAGGATCGCGAGGACGCGATCCCTCCCGGGCCGAGAGACCGACGCGCAACACTCGCTCTTCCGGCGGCATCAACATGCTTGACCGGAAACGGCCAGCGCTTTGCCTCTAGCGCTGTTAGCTGTGCTTCGATGAGCACTCTCGATTTTCTAACTTTTACGGGGCATGCATCGCATCCGGCCGATTTACGTGGCGCCTTTAATCTCGTAGGCTGTAACGAAAAAAAATCGCCTGAAAGAAAACCTGCTCGCACTGATCCACTTGCTGGCAGTCAGCCTCTGATAAACAAGGGTAACGCCCTGTGCGAGACTTATGAAAATTTGACGCCACTTACCCGTCTGTTTTTATCGTGTATGGATGAAAGGGATGTCGTTACTAACGTGTGTTGGGCTGTTGGCGGCGTGCTCGTCCGATAGCAGTCCTTACCGGACGCTTTCAGGAGATTACAACAAAGGTGTTCCGGTAGTAAAAGAGGGCAGTGGCTTCGAAGTTTTCTACTCACCGCCCCCCCGGCCGTACCAGACGGTCGGGTTTGTCTCGCTCACCGGCGGCAGTGATTTATTGCCCGAGTTGCGCCGTCTGGCCGCGGGGCGCGGAGCGAATGCCGCCGTGATTACTTCGCAACAAAATGAACGCGTTGGGCAAAACACTTCCACGTTCACGTTAGGGTTTGGCACGCCGTTCCTAGCATTGCCTACGTACTCTAACAGTCAAAGCCGTGACGTATACGTCCAGAAAATGAGCGCAACGCTCCTTAAGCTGAAGTAAATGGTGAAACGGCGTGCCCAATGCCGTTACGGGCGCGCCGTTAACAGCTTAAGATCGATCGAGTCCGCCATCGCTTTGTACCCGTCATCCTGCGGGTGCAGATGATCACCGGAGTCGAATTTTGCTAGGATGTGTGTCGGCCGATTCGGGTCTCGGGTGGCGGCGTCGAAGTCAATTACACCGTCGAACGCACCACCAGTGCGGATCCAATCATTGACCGCTTCGCGTATCTTTTCCTTATCGGCGTTGTAGTACCCTTCGATCGGGTTGCCTTTGAAGGTATCCTCAAACGGAGTTAGCGTGGCGCCGATAATCCGCATCCCGTGGAGATGTGCCCGGGCAATGAGTTGTTTGTACCCCTCGATGATATCGTTCGCGGATGGCTCGGCTTCGCGTGGCGCCAGAATGCAGCCAGGCCAGCCGATATCGTTAATCCCCATCATCAAAATCACGGTATCGGCATGCGGATGACTCAGCACGTCGCGATCGAATCGCGCCAGTGCATTCACCCCCATACGATCAGTCAAAACTCTTGCGCCAGAGATTCCCTCATTGAGCACCGCAGTCGGAGCACCACCGGCCTGAGCTAAACGCCGGGCCAGAAAATCCGGCCACCGGTGGTTCGCGTCAGGCGTGGAATTTGCCCCATCGGTTATGGAATCACCGAAGGTCACAATAGCTCGGGCGCCTGCTGGTGCGTCGACCAGGATTCCACTGAGAAACAATCGAGACTTAATCGTCGAATCGGTTTTCATCTCGGTGTCGCCCACGAAATTTCCCTCAGGAGAGATATACGCTGTCTGCACTCCTTCCCAATGGAACGTCGTTAGCGGCGTAATCTCTGGAAAGAACAAGCTCACCGCCACCTCGCTTAGCGGTTCTACTTTCAATTCGACCGGGTCGCTTATTACTGGCGCGCCCGGCGGAATTGTGACTGAGGGTTGCCCGCCAAAGGTCAGCGCGGTGTCTGAGCCAGCCACGATTGACCCGCCCTGACCGGCAACCGCGACGTGTGCTGCGCCGATCACCAAAGGTTCTGATCCGTACTCATTGGAAAGCACAATGCGTACGCGCTTGCCGCCAAGAGTGATTGTCGCGATCTGGCGTACCGTCTGGTACCGGAGCGACCGAGGAATATTGAGGGGTGCAAAGAAATCAGCGGTCCAGATCGGCTGTGGACTCGCAGTCCAGGTTTCGATCCAATCAGCGCTGTCCCGGCTTTCAGCGTTGCTATTGCGCAGGCCGAAAACAGCGCCCAGAGCGATCGCTGCGGCAACCAGCAGTAAGCCGTGGTACCGCCTTCGGCTAACTGATCGATAGTGAATGCGCGCGCTTTTGCTGGCCGGCTTATCCGACGTTGTGATCTTCCCAAGTCTTGGTTCTCGGGAGTAGCGAAGATTGCCCTCTTCGCGGCGATTAGCCCAAAGCATCAATGCTCGAACGTCCATACAAACGAATGAGGGCGAAAACGAGTGGTGGGTCAACTTCTCCTGCTCCGTAGGAGCTAAATCTTTATAGCCACCGCGACATGAACGCCCGAGCTCCGTTAGGAGCGGCATCGAACGGTTCCACGCTTATGGATAAATATTCTCAATTAGACGTCGCTCCTACGGAGCTGCCACCTCTTTCTGAATCACAGCTATAAAGATTTGGCTCCTACGGAGCCGTTTTCTCGCGCATTCTCCCATTCGGCAAACGCGATCCGCCGAACGCCGCCGCTATCCAACAAACGGATTCTCCAGCTCGTCCGCCACTTTGCTGAAACGTTGGGCCAGAAAATCGAGCTCGCTCTCTTTGAAATGCCGGCCGAACAAATTGACAATCAAGTTCCGATAGACCGGCCATGCTCTTTTTAGCTCGGCTTCGCCTTTGCTCGTGATCTGTACAACCAGCCCGCGCGGATCTTCCGGGCAATCCAGCTTTGCCACCAGGCCCTCTGCGGCCATCCGATCCAAACATCGGGACAAGGCGCTGCGCGAAAGCACGACCTCGCCGTTAATATCGCGGAAACGCATTTCGCGGTTGGGAGCATGGCGCAAGTGGAAAAGGATGTCGTAGAAAGTGAAAGACACCAGGCTCTGAGATTCAAACTCCCGCTCCACTAACCGAATGATCTGGGATTGACACATGAGTAACTGGCGCCAAGCGGCCACTTGTTTTTGGGTCAATGAATCCGACACAAAACAAAATGCACTATTCTTGTTGCATATGCAACGATACAGGTAATTATTGTTGCATATGCAACAAGATATTTTGTCTCCTGCTGACTATCCGGCGACAGCGGAACCATTAAAGCGC
>JAFAHI010000642.1 GCA_019237325.1 Verrucomicrobiota bacterium
TGTTATCCAGAAACCCGCGGTCATAGCTATGAATGAAACGAATCTTCGCGAACTTCTTGGGGAAGAACGCTCGGTCGGTTTCGACCAAGTAGGAATCAGCGTGGCGTCGCCGGACGCCATCCGCTCTTGGAGTAAAGGTGAGGTAAAAAATCCGGAGACGATCAACTATAGAACGTTCAAGCCGGAAAAAGGAGGCCTGTTCTGCGAGCGTATCTTTGGTCCGACCCGAGATTGGGAGTGCTCTTGCGGTAAGTACAAACGCATCAAACATAAGGGCGTTATCTGCGACCGGTGCGGTGTTGAGGTAACACTTTCTCGCGTTCGCCGTGAGCGCATGGGGCATATCGAGTTAGCGGTCCCGGTTTCGCATATCTGGTTCTATAAATGTATGCCGTCGCGAATCGGTCTCATGCTGGACATGAGCTCGCGGCAACTGGAGCGGGTTATTTATTACGAGGATTACATCGTTATTGATCCGGGCCAGACGCAGTTGCAGAAGTGCCAGCTCTTAAATGAGCAAGAGTATCGGGAAGCACAGGAACAGTACGGAGAGACCTTCAAAGCGGGCATGGGAGCAGAAGCCATCAAGATTCTGCTTTCTCAGATCGACCTTCGCCAACTCAACCTCGAGTTGGAAGAGGCGATGAACAACACCAAGAGCAAACAGATCCGCAAGAAATTGGCGAAGCGCCTAAAGTTGGTGCAGGGCTTCATCAATTCGCATTCGCGGCCAGAATGGATGATCCTGGACGTGTTGCCGGTGATCCCGCCGGATCTGCGCCCGTTAGTGCCTCTTGAAGGCGGCCGTTTTGCTACCTCGGATCTGAACGATCTTTACCGCCGGGTTATCAACCGGAACAACCGGCTAAAGAACCTGCTGCAGTTGAAGACCCCAGACGTCATTATCCGGAACGAAAAGCGAATGTTGCAAGAGGCGGTTGACGCCCTGTTCGATAACGGGCGGCATGGCCGCGCCGTCACCGGCGCCGGTAATCGGCCGCTCAAATCATTGAGCGACATGTTGAAGGGCAAGGGCGGCCGGTTCCGTCAGAACCTGCTGGGTAAGCGGGTCGATTATTCGGGACGTTCGGTGATCGTGATCGGGCCGGAACTCAAACTGCACCAGTGTGGTTTGCCGAAGAAGATGGCGCTCGTGCTTTTCGAGCCCTTTATCATCCGGCGACTGAAAGAGTTGGGATACGTTCATACGGTTCGCAGCGCGAAGAAAATGATCGAAGCGCAAAAACCGGAGGTCTGGGACATCCTCGAAGAAGTAACGCGAGGTCATCCAGTGCTGTTGAACCGAGCCCCGACCTTGCACCGGCTTTCCATTCAGGCGTTTGAACCGTTGTTGATTGAGGGTGAGGCGATCCGGATCCATCCGTTGGTCTGTACCGCTTACAACGCCGACTTTGATGGTGACCAAATGGCGGTCCATGTGCCCCTTTCTGTGGAAGCGCAGATGGAGGCTCGGCTGCTGATGTTAGCGCCAAACAACATCTTCTCGCCGTCCAGCGGCAAACCGATTACCACGCCGTCGCAAGACATCGTGCTAGGCTGTTATTATCTGACCCAGGAACCGCGGAAAACCAATCAACCCGAGGAGCGGTTGCGGCGTTTCCATGAGCCGGCCGAAATCGAGTTTGCTCTGTCTGAGGGCGCGATCAAGATTCACGAAAGAGTCAGGTACCTGAATCCGGACTTTGGCCGGATCACGCACTACGGCAATTCCCGGGACAAGGAAATCGAGACCACTGCAGGTCGAGTTATCTTTAACGGTATCTGGCCGAAGGAACTCGGTTTCTTTAATAAGACTGCCGCTAAGAAGCAGCTCAGCGATATCATCTGGAGAACCTACCAGGTTTCCGGACAACAAAGGACCGTCGAGACGCTGGACCGGCTGAAAGAGCTCGGGTTCCATTGGGCGACCAAGGCTGGGGTATCAATCGGGATCACCGACATGATTATCCCGAACGAGAAGAAGACCGAGCTGGACAAAGCTTACAAAGAAATCGCGGTCGTCGACAAGCAGTACCGCAGCGGTATCATCACCGAGGGTGAGAGATACAATAAGATCATCGATATCTGGACCCAGGCGGGTGAAGAGATCTCGAACGTGATGTTCCGCACCCTGCAACATAACGAAGGGCGCAAGGAACTGAACCCGGTTTACCTGATGCAGGATTCTGGCGCGCGAGGCAATCGCCAGCAGGTGAAGCAGCTCGCCGGAATGCGAGGTCTGATGGCGAAGCCTTCGGGCGAAATCATCGAAAGACCGATTACGTCGAACTTCCGTGAGGGTCTTAGCGTTCTTGAGTATTTCATCTCGACGCACGGCGCCCGCAAAGGTCTAGCAGACACCGCGTTGAAGACGGCCGACTCCGGTTATCTCACCAGAAAACTGGTCGATGCGGCCCAGGACGTGATCATTGTTGAAGACGATTGCGGTACGGCCAACGGAATCATTGTGCGCCCGATCTATGAGGGCGACGATGAAGTTGTCGACCTGGCGGCGCGAATCGTGGGACGGGTAAGTTGCGAGACGATCACCGACCCGGTTTCCAAAGAGACCATCATCAGGACAAATCAGCTAATCGAGGAACTGCAGGCGCAAGCGCTGATGAAGATTGGCGTTGAGCAACTGAAGATTCGCTCAGTGTTGACCTGTGAATCGAAGCGCGCGGTGTGCGCTCGTTGCTATGGGCGCAACCTGGCTACCGGTCAGATGGTGAAATTGGGCGAAGCCGTCGGGATCATAGCTGCGCAAAGTATTGGTGAGCCTGGTACTCAGTTGACGATGCGTACGTTCCACATCGGTGGTACGGCCACTCAGCTGTTCAAACAGCCGATCATCAAAGCCAAAAACGAAGGTGAGGTTCGGTTCAATGATCTGAGGGTTGTTCAATCGGTAGATGGCAACTACATCGCTTTGAACAAGAACGGATCGATTTCGGTACACGGGAAAGATGGCCGGGAGCTCGAGCGCTACAATGTGGTGGTTGGCTCGGTCATTTCTGTTGGCGATGGTCACCAGGTCAAGAAAGGCGATGTATTCGTACAGTGGGATCCGTATAACGTCCCGATCCTGACGGAAAAACCCGGTAAGGTTGAGTTCAGTGACATGATTGCGGGAGTAACCGTGAAACGGGAAATCGACGAAACCACCGGCGTCATGGGTACGGTCGTAATCGAGCACAAGGAAGACCTGCACCCGCAGATTGTGATCTTGAACGAATCCAGCAAAGAAATCGCGAGCTACGCGATTCCGGCCGGCGCGCACATCGTTGTCCAGGATGAAGGTAGGGTCCCGGCAGGTACGCTGTTAGCGAAGACTCCGAGAAAGATCGCTAAGACCAAGGACATCACGGGAGGTCTACCGCGAGTTGCTGAGCTGTTCGAAGCCCGCCGCCCGAAGGACGCGGCTGAAATTGCCAAGATCGATGGTGTGGTCGAGTTCGGCGGCACCGTCCGAGGCAAACGCCGGCTAATCCTTCGAGACCCAACAACCGGCCAAGAGGAAGAGCACCTGATTCCTTTGAACAAACACATTATCGTTTTTAAAGGCGATATCGTTAAGAAGGGATCCCAGCTCACTGAAGGTCCGATTGTGCCGCACGAAATTCTTGAGGTTTGCGGACCGCAGGATCTCCAGGAACACCTGGTAAATGAGGTCCAAGAGGTTTACCGGCTGCAGGGTGTCGAGATTAACGACAAGCACATCGAGATCATTGTCCGGCAAATGCTTCGCAAGGTGAAGATCACCGAGCCTGGCGATACTTCGCTGTTGTGGGGCGATCAGGTTGAACGGCTCGAGTTCGAGAAAGAGAAACGGAAAGTCGTCGAGCAAGGCGGTAAGCCTGCTGAAGCCGTCCCGGTTCTGCTGGGTATTACCAAGGCATCTCTGGAGACCGACAGCTTCATTTCGGCTGCCTCGTTCCAGGATACCACCCGGGTACTCACGGAAGCAGCTACTCTCGGAAAGATCGATTACCTCCGCGGGTTCAAAGAGAACGTGATCATGGGACACCTGATCCCGGCTGGTACCGGTTTCGCCGATCATCGCAGTGTGAAGACGGTCGAAATGGTAGCTCCTCAAGCCGAAATGGCGCCGGAGGAAACCGAGCCTGCAGTGGGATAAATATTTGTTGCATGGACGGAAGGCTGAGATGCGCGCTGGTACCCGTGGGAGGGCGCGCGTCCTCGCGCGCCGCGAACGTTGTGTGGCGTGCTTCTGCCCTTGGTTACCCAAGCTGCTCTGTTTCTCGGATCCCGCGACCGCGGGTCGGAGGCGCGATACCTATCGTCATTGGGGCGTGCCATGCAGCGATTCGTTCCCGGCGCTCACGCTCGTTTCCGGCGTTATTCCGTTTCTAGCATGTCTATTGCCACCAAAACTGGAGATGCCGGGCAGACGGCTCTGATGTATGGGCGCCGCGTCCCAAAAATGGACCGGCGCGTCGAAGCGTATGGTACAGTGGATGAGCTCAGCGCTGCGCTCGGCCTGGTGCGAGCGACCACCAAAGCAGAACTGATTCAAAAGACCGTTCTGTCCATCCAAAGGGAATTGGTGGTTTTGATGGGAGAGTTGGCGGTTGCTGATGAAGATCGGGAACGATATCAACGGGATGGATACCACATCGTTACCGCCCCGATGGTCGATCGTCTAACCGCGGTCGTCGACGATCTGGAACAGAATCACAATATCACCTTCAAGCACTGGGCGACTCCGGGGCACACTCTGGACGCGGCCGCGCTAGATGTAGCTCGGACAACGTGTCGGCGAGCCGAGCGCCTGGTGGTTGGTTTGGGTGATAGCGCCCAATACGTCAATCCGGAGACAATCCGGTACTTGAACCGTCTGTCAGATGTCCTTTGGTTGTTTGCCCGTTACGCCGAAGGGGGAGAAGGAGAAACAACCCTTCGCGTATGAGGCCGTTCTCATATTCGTCTTCGCACTCGTCGTCGTCCTCGTCCTCGACTGTTGGGTGGGCCGCAAAATGTGACCAGCTTTCAAGTTATCCCGGAAAAACACGCCCCTGTCGTCTCTCATGCACCGTCGGGAGAAAACACCTTTTCGAGGACGAGGACGACGACGAAGGACGAGTACGATTTAGGCCTCGCCCCACCAATTATGCCTGCCGATTTCCCCTTGCACAATCGATCCTCATGAACCATAGTCACAGGCTCCGGCCGAAACCGGGACCCTACCTGTCGAATACTGTATGTCTTCAATGGAATTAATGACCGAGCTCCTCGAAGCAGGGGTTCATTTTGGGCATCAAACCAAGCGCTGGAACCCGAAGATGAAGCCCTACATCTTCGAGCAAAG
>JAFAHI010000643.1 GCA_019237325.1 Verrucomicrobiota bacterium
ATCCGCCAGGAACCGCAGCGAGGGACCAATGGGGAAAATCAATTCGTTCTGGGCCTGAACTTCTTTCAGAACGTCGGCCTGAATCGTGCCGCGCAGCTTAGGCACTACATCCGGTCCAAATCGATGCTTAGCAGCCGCGATATACATGGCCAACAGGATCGGGGCCGGCCCAGAGATCGTCATGGAAACCGACACATTGGCCTGGTCGAGCTCGAACCCGGCGTACAGCCTTTCCACGTCCTCAACGGTATCAATGGCGACGCCGCCCTCGCCTATCTTACCGAAAACCCCTGGCGCCAGCGCTCCTACGCCGTACAGCGTGGGCCCGTCGAAAGCCGTGCTCAGGCGTTTGTTCTGTTGATTCCGGGACAGGTAATGAAAACGTTGGTTGGTGTCTTCGGCTAACCCGAGTCCCGCAAATAGCCGAGTCGGTTCCTCACCTTTCTTTTCGCCGGCGGCCCCATTCTCTTGATCACGAGCAAGATACTGCTCGCTGTAAGCCGCCGAAACATAAGGAAACTCTCCGGGCAATCCGCCCTCCAACAGAAAGCGGCTGATCTCGCCGGGATCGTCGTATCGCGGCAGGGCTAAGGTCGGCAATTCCAAGCCGGTCGGGGTTCGGGTCTTCCCGACCTTGGCGGTAACATCCCGCCATCGCCCCATGACTTCGTTCGCTTTCGCAGCATCTTTGCGCACATTGGCCACCTCCGCTTCAACGAAGCGGTCATAGCCGCGGACGGACTCAATTATCTGACCGAGCTGGCTCATACATTTGGGGAGAAAAGATTGCGGAAAATCTGGTCAACCCCTGGGTCCCGGTGACGATTTGCCTGGGTTTGTAATAAGGTCTGATTTCGAGGATTACTCCGGAGCCGGCTTTCAATTTCAGAAACCGCAGTCCGAGCGCCTCGGAGATCAGCTTTATTTACCACTACAATATCGGCTGCATCCAACATCGCAATTTTCTGTAGTTGAAGCCGGGCGCCATAATCGGGCGGCATGACAAGAACGGCAAGGTCTGTAAATGAATGATCGAACCCGAACGGCAAAGCCTCTTGTCCGGTACCCACCGTTTCGATAATCACGGCGTCGAAGATTCCTAATCCTCGGAGATACTCGACCGCGCGCTGGGACGCGGCTGCTAGGCCACCCGCTAAGCCACGCGTTGCCATGCTACGCATAAATACCCGATTATTCTGGGAGTAAAGCATGGTGGCACGATCTCCCAAGAGCGCGCCGGAACCCACCACGCTGGGGTCATGGGACAAAATCGCGAGCCGATGATCGGCCGGCAACTTGCGCAGAAACCTCAGAACCAACTCGTCGATTAACGTCGTCTTGCCGGCGCCGCCGGGACCGCTCATTCCAAACACCTTAGTCTCCCGCTTGGGACTGACCCGATTAGACGGCGGCGAGTCCACGCCATTTCCAGCCTCGATCTCGCTGAGATTGACCGCGATAATGCGGTCCTCGAACGAAGTATTCACCACCGCTGGGATTGGGGTCGAGAACCTCGACTGAACATAGCGGACCATCTCCTCGAGCGGTGTACCGGCAAAAAAGATTTGATCGACGCCGTGTTGATACATCAAGTCTGCATCGGCTTTGGTAATGGTGGCGCCGCCGCCGCCGAACACCCGGATATGTCCGCAGTCACGCCCCTGCAGCAGTGATAAGACTTCCGAAAAAAACTCGACATGCCCACCGTTGTAGCTCGAGATGCCGATCGCCCGAACATCTTCCTGAATAGCAGCGCGCACGATATCATGCGCCGAGCGATGATACCCCAGATAGATGACTTCAATCCCGTACCGGATCAGGTCGAGGTTGATCGTATTGATCGCGCTATCGTGTCCGTCACAGATCGGGACAGCGGTTAGGATCCGAATGGGCGCCATAAGGGAAACTCGCCTTAGGCTCGTTTTATGACAAATGACAAATGGCAGATGACAGATAGCATTGTCCAAGCGAAATGCCTGCACGCGACAAGTTTAATCTGTCATTTGGGATCTGTAATTTGTCATCCGAACGAGCCTGAGGCGAGTCCGGCAAGCCGGTGGTCGGGATTGAACCGACGACCCGCGCATTACGAATGCGCTGCTCTACCACTGAGCTACACCGGCGGCACTTAGGAGTGGAAGTTATCGCCCGGCAGACGCGTCACGTCAAGCGAC
>JAFAHI010000195.1 GCA_019237325.1 Verrucomicrobiota bacterium
TTGGATACGGGTTTGCATCATGATCACTTCGAGCTGAGCAGCGCTGATATTTGGCTTCAGTTTATAGAGAACGATGTGATGAAACATGAGCTTTTTCGTTTGTAGAAACTACCTTTGTCCGAGGCAAGTATTATCGGCGGTGTAACCCGTATCGCTCAAAAAATGCTCACGTATTTAACGCCTGGAGCTGGCTGCGAGCTACATACAACATGAAACCCTTCTCGCAAAGTGCGCTGGTTTGGAGAAAAATCTGCCACGAAAAGTGGGTCGACAGCTGGCAAGAACGCCTTCTATGGCTGGGCTCCGAGCGACTGGTTATCACTCAGTTCAGCGGCAGCAAACGGGTTCGGCTTGAGATTTACGACGTTACCAGATCCGAAGCCGCGGTACTGAAAAGGGAGTTCGGAGGCGAAATCCGTAATCTGAACCGATCCAGTGCGGACTGGGTAAAATCGATCGTTCAGAAAAAGCCGATTCCAATTCGAGGCAGACTTCGGGTCGTGAATCTTGAGCCCGAAACCGGAAAAACGGCGGACGGCGATGTCATTTTTGTGCCGGCAAGCCTGGCGTTTGGCACGGGTGAACATGCAACAACAGCCGGCTGTTTGCGGCTATTATGCGATGTGGTACCCGCCGGTCAGACTGGTTGGTCATTTCTAGATGCGGGCACCGGGACAGGAATTTTAGCCTTAGCCGCTGCCAAACTCGGAGCTGACCGCATCGACGCATTCGACGCAGACGCGATCGCTGTGCGGACTGCAAAACAGAATGCACGCCTAAACGGTTTGTCGAGAAAGGTCCGAATTTGGCGCCAAGACGTTTTGAAGTTTCAACCAGAGTCGGTCTATGACGTGGTCACTGCGAATCTATACAGCGTACTTCTTCGCCAAGCCCTTCCACAACTAGTCGGAGCCGCCCGTACAGGCGGCTTCCTTATTTTTTCCGGCATCCTGAGAGATCAAGAGGCTGAGGTAAAAGAATGGTTGAGAGAAAAAAGATTGGAGCTCAAAGAATCTCGGAGCCGTGGAAAATGGATTGCCATGTTGGCGCGAAAGCGAGGCGGAGGCCGAACTAGTTAAGCGGAGCTGGTCGGGGCTTCGTTCTCGTCCTCGTCCTCGAGAACGCTTTGGTGCGCTAATTTGCGTTGGACGTTTCAATACTACTTCCAAAAATCGAACCTTGAGTGGGGCTTCCGATTCCATTCGGCCACTATAGACCGAATTCTACTAACAAAACTCGCGGGGAGACTTCCGAGGACGAGGACGATGAGAACGACAAGATCCTCGGTCCTACCCAAATCCTTGGTTGAAATAGGTGGCTGACACATATAGTCCTGGGAAGGTTTTATGCAACTTTCCTCACGAGCGAACAGCCTCACTCCTTCCCTTTCTTTATCAGTGGACAGCAAGGCAAAGGCGATGAAGTCCGAAGGACTTGACGTCTGCGGCTTCGGCGCCGGCGAACCCGACTTTGATACTCCGGAGCACATTAAGGCCGCAGCGATCGCTGCGCTGGAGACCGGATTTACGAAATACACACCTAGCTCCGGCATCCCAGAATTACGGCAAGCGATCTCCGAGAAATTAGAAAAAGATAATGGCCTCAGCTACAAACCGAGCCAAATCATCGTTAGCACTGGAGCTAAACACTCCTGTTACAATGCGATCCTGGCCACGTGCCAGCCGGGCGACGAGGTGATTATTCCCAGTCCTTATTGGCTCAGCTATCCCGAGATGGTACGGCTGGCCGGTGCTGAACCTATCTTTGTCCAGACCAAGGAAGAGAACGGCTGGAAAATAACGCGCGACGAGTTCGAGAATGCGATGACGCCTCGAACCAAAATGATTATTCTTAACTCGCCCAACAACCCGACGGGCGCAGTTTATACTCGCGAAGAAATTGCCGGGATCGCCGAGGTCGCAGCGGAAGAGGAAATCTTGATTCTCTCGGATGAGATCTATGAGAAACTCGTTTACGACGGCCATGAACACGTCAGCATTGGTTCATTAGGGAATGAGTTTTACGACCTGACCATTACCGTCAACGGATTTAGCAAAGCCTATGCAATGACCGGCTGGAGGCTTGGGTATCTAGCCGCGCCGGAACCGATTGCGCGAGCGATCGACTCTATTCAAAGCCACGTAACCTCTAACCCGTGTTCGTTCGCCCAGAAAGGGGCTCTAGCGGCGCTTAAAGGAGATCAGCAGAGCATTGCCGACATGCGCGATGAATTCGATATGCGCCGGCAATACATCGTCGAACGCTTCGCTAAGATCCCTAGCGTGAGCATCGTGAAACCGAACGGAGCTTTCTACGTTCTGGCCAACATCAGTAAGCTGGGGCTGACGTCCCAAAACTTCGCTGATCGGCTGTTGAGCAAAGCGAATGTCAGCGTCGTGCCGGGTATCGCCTTTGGTGACGACCGGACGGTCCGGTTCAGCTACGCGACCAGCCTCGATGTAATCAAGAAGGGTATGGATCGGTTCGAAGATTTCTGCCGGACGCTGTGAAGCGTTTCAGCCAGTACCTTGAAGTTTACCGTATAATGTTACGGAACTCCCTTGTCCGGGAGATGAACTTCAAGCTTAACTTTATTCTCTGGCTATTTACCGATGCGCTTTGGTTTGTCGGGCAGCTGATCTTTATTGAGGTCATCTACGCCCAGGTCGACGCCATCGGTGACTGGACCAAATGGGATATGGTCCTACTGGTCGGAACTTATCAGATCATCAGCCAAGTCTTCCAAGGATTCTTTTACATGAATTTGACGAACCTGTCCGAGCTGGTGCGGACCGGTAAGCTAGACTTCGTCCTGTTGCAACCGATCGATCCGCAATTCACCGTGTCTTTCCGGCAGTTCGGCATTGACGGCATCGTGAATGCCCTGATCGGCATTGTGATTGTTTGCTACTCATTGGTGCAGCTGCACGTGGCGCCAGCTCCGGGTCAGATCTTGCTTTATGTGGTAGCAATCGGCTTCGGCATATCGGTCCATTATGCGGCCATGCTGGCTTTTGCTACAGTTAGCTTCTGGACGGTTCGCACCCAGGGGATTACGTATGGGTATTACAGCTTAATCAGCCTGGCGCGCTATCCGGATTCAATGTTTAAGGGACTGGCGAAGTTCGTTTTCAGCTGGGTGATTCCGGTGATGGTGGTTACAAACGTCCCAGCCCGGTTGCTAATCCACGCGACTTCGAACCCATGGCCGTTGCTTGGGCATTTGGCAGCGGCGTCCGTCTTGATGATCCTGGCTTCGCGCTTGCTCTGGCGAACTGCTCTAAATCGGTATTCAAGCGCGAGTTCTTAAGGCCTGTCGGGCGCCTGCGATCCCTCGCGGCCCGGGTCAGGTACCCGCCGGATAGCCGGTTCAGGCTATTTTTTTGATCAGTTTTTAAACATCCAGAAGGCCTCCGGCGTCGAATCTGTCTCGTAGAAAATCACTATTTATCGTAACAACCCGCTGCGCCAAAAACCGAGGGATGAAGGGCTCATTTTTCCCGCAATCTTTCGCTTGAACCCAGAGGCAATTGCCGTTATATGTTCGCCTCTTCCAGGGGGGTAGGCGGCGCGCGAACTAGCTTTGCACAAATCTTTTATGGCGAAATCGAAATTACAGAAAAAGGATGACGCGTC
>JAFAHI010000732.1 GCA_019237325.1 Verrucomicrobiota bacterium
AGGAGCTTCGTGCTGCTCAGGCGGGCACGGAGCATTTAGAGGTACGTCGGTTCCAGCCGCGCTAGCTTCCACTAGCTTATTGGAGACCAGGTATTCCTCTAACTCCTCGCCGCTGATATCAGCCAACATCGTACTGTTGACCTCGACGCAGGGCGAAAGAGGTTGGCCGCTCTTTTGCTCCATTTCCCAGCGAAACGCCGGGTTCTGGATAATATCTTTCTCTTCGTAAGGAAGCTCGTACTTTTTCAGCACTGCCCGAACGCCATTGCTCCAGCCGCAATAAGTCTTCACGTAGGCAACGATTTGCGGATTTTCCATACAATTTTCGATAGGTATCTGTTTATGATCGTGCTTAAGCCCCCACTCGGGTCAGGCTAAAGCCCGGACTTTTCTCGGAAAGCTATCGAGGCGGCCAATGCCGCCTCGCAGTGTTCCGAGCTAAAGCTTCAGCATTTTTGACGGATCGCAACCCGCTATTATTAGCGCTTTCGATCGCCAGGGCGGTACTCTTCTTCCGCTGCCTGGAATGCTTGCTCCAGACCGACCATATCCCCGCCAGGCCGCAAGCTGTCGAAGGCTTCGGTCTCACGCCGCAACTCCTCGTCGGAGTAGTGGGCGGCCTTGATCGATAGACCGATTCGTCGTTCGGCTTTGTCGACCTTGATGACACGCGCCTCAACCTCTTGTCCAACTTTGAGGACGTCTTTCACTTTTGCGACGTGTTCTTCGCTCAGTTGAGAGATGTGCACCAGCCCATCGATATCGTCTTGGAGTTGTACAAACGCCCCGAAGCTGGCGAGCTTCGTCACCTTTCCACTCACTAGATCGCCAATCTTGTATTTCTGGTCGATCTCTTTCCACGGGTCGGACTCGAGCTGCTTGATACCCAGGCTGATCCGTTGATTGACCTTGTCGATATCGAGAACGATCGCCTCCACCTCGTCGTTCTTCTTCAGAACTTCGCTTGGATGGTTGATCTTTCGGGTCCAACTCAGATCGGAAACGTGGATCATTCCGTCGATGCCTTCTTCAAGCTCAACGAAGGCGCCGTACGCGGTCATGTTGCGAATCTTGCCTTTAACCACTGAACCCAGCGCATAGCGCTGTTCGATCGCGTCCCAAGGATTCGGATCCAGTTGGCGTACTCCAAGGGAGATTTTCTGCTCTTCCTTGTTAACGCCAAGAACGACGGCCTCAATTTCCTGACCCTGAGTCAACACATCTGAAGGCCGGGTTATCCGTTTGGTCCAAGAGAGCTCAGAGACGTGGATAAGACCTTCAACGCCCTCTTCGATTTCGACGAACGCGCCATAAGGCACCAGGTTTGTAACTTTGCCGTGCACCTTGGCTCCGACCGGGAACCGTTCCTCGATTTTATCCCAAGGATTACGCTGGGTCTGCTTCAAGCCGAGGGAGACACGCTCCTTCTCCTTGTTGATATCCAGCACCACGACATCCACTTCCTGACCAATCTTGAGCAGCTCGCTCGGGTGAGTAAGCCGTCCCCAGGTCATGTCGGTGATGTGTAAGAGACCATCCATCCCGTCCAGATCGATGAAGGCGCCGAAATCGGTGAGATTCTTTACTGTGCCCTTCACCGTGTTGCCGACCTGAACCGTTTCCAAGAAGCGGCTTCGTTTCTCGGCACGTTCCTGCTCGATGATTTCCCGGCGGCTCAGTACCACGTTCTTCCGCTCGTCGTTGATCTTAACGATCTTGAAATCGTAGGTGTTGCCGACGAACTGCTGAAGATCACGGGGCGGAACAATATCGATTTGCGACCCGGGCAGAAATGCCTCAACGCCGATGTTTACGGTTAAGCCGCCTTTTACGACCGCTTTGACCTTACCTTTGATCAGGCCATCGCCTTCGAAAACCTTAACAATCTTGTCCCAATTCTGTTTGTGGGCTGCTTTTTCTTTGGACAACACCACCATCCCGTCCTCGTTTTCCAGGCGCTCTAGAAGAACTTCGACCTCGTCACCGACTTCCACTTGATCCATATCGTCAAACTCGGACGAGGGAATCACGCCTTCGGACTTGTATCCGATGTCCACCAATACTTCGCGCGGGCGAATTTCCAGGACTCTGCCCTTAACGATGCTGCCTTCCTTAAAATCGCGCAGGGACTTCGCGATTAGCTCCTGCATTTCAGTCATAAAAGAGTTACGAACATCAACAAACCACGGGTTACCTTAATTTTCTCCGACCCGAGCGACCCAAACGGGTGGCTATTCACGGAATCAGAGGGAGGCAAAAGATAGCCATTCGGTACGAGGGCGCAAGCCCAGATTTGGTAGGATTTCGTGCGGCTGACCCTCGCTTAGGGAATCGGTTTCCACCAGCCCGCAAATGACTTGGGAATGTGCGGTGCGCTCGCGGGTTTCTGTCCCGAAGGGACTGCCGGACTCAGCCTGGCGTTCTAACCCCAGGTGTCGATTTTAAAAAAGCCCAGCCTCACAAGGGGCGGTAGAGTAGATCTTATTGCGTGTAAATCTGTAGAACCAAACGAACCATCGAGCGTGAAGATCTTCCGGATCTTCCGCCCCTTCGGGGCGGCTGGTCTTGTGCGCGGATTCCTGGGGTTGAAACCCCAGGCTGAGTCTTGCAGTCCCTTCGGGACAAAGATTTTCGCCCTACCGTAGCCGGCCAAGACGGCCGGTTACTTCATCAAGAGCACCGACCGAGCGCGTTTGATCTCTCGCGTGATCTTGCGGTGCAGATAGGCTGGCATGCCGGTTACCCGGCGAGGTAGGATCTTTCCGCTTTCGGTAACGAATTTGCGAAGTAGATCCGGGTTCTTGTAATCGATCGCCTCGAAAGCGATATCAATCCGACGCCGGGGCATCGCTCGATTCGCCCGCCGAAAATTGGACCGTCGTTTAGCGTTCTTGGGTTCCATGAGTTACTTTACTTCGCGATGCAGGGTGTGCCGGCGAAGAAAAGGATTATACTTCTTTTTCTCCAATCGTCCTGGAGTATTTGGGCTCTTTTTATTCCGGGTGCTGATGTACCGGGAAACCGGCTTGCCCTCGGCCCGTGCTTCAGTGCACTCCAAAACGATGATGTCGCGCGGCATAAATTAATCCTTCGCTTCCGGTGTCGATTCTTCTTCTTCGCCTTCTCCGCCTTCTTCGTCGGTGAGACCAAACAAAGAGGTGACTGGCTGACGAATCCGGGTTGCTTTCCTCTGTTTCTCGAGCTGCGCTTGGCACTCAACGGTAAAACGCGCAAAAGGGATAGCTTCCAGCCGGGCATGAGGGATTGCTTTTCCCGACATCTCGCATACTCCGTAAGTACCTGCTTCCACTCGTTTTAGAGCTTCTTCTATCTCGTACAACGCATCTTGCTCTTGCGAGAGTAGGCTGAGGGCAAAGTCACGGTCGTAAGCATCGCTACCGGCGTCCGCTTGGTGCATGCCAAACGCTGAAGCCTCGCTGCCTTCCGCCCGGGCTCGTAATGTGTCCCGGGAAACTCCCATCATCGAGTCGAGAAGCGAATCGCGCAGGAACAGCAGTTTCAGTTTCTGTTTGCGAAGGAACGGAGACAGCTTCTCGTCGCCGTTATCCTTCGGCGCCGACGAGACGGCCGCCACCGGCGTCTCTCTATTTTCGTCCGCGGGTAAGTGACCGTTTGCGGACGCGTCATCCTTTTTCTGTAATTTCGATTTCGCCATAAAAGATTTGTGCAAAGCTAGTTCGCGCGCCGCCTACCCCCCTGGAAGAGGCGAACATATAACG
>JAFAHI010000448.1 GCA_019237325.1 Verrucomicrobiota bacterium
TGCGGCGCAGTCAGCAGCGGTTAGTCGGAGGTTGGGATCGGTTGTAGAGAAGAGGACGACTGGAAACAATGCGGCAGCTCCGGTCATCAGAATTCCAAACAACACAAACGTGGATCCCAGAAGCGCCTGATATTCACGTTGATGACGAATTCCGTTAACCAGTGCGTACGCGCCAGCAATGCAGATAATTATCGTTACCCAAGCCATCGGTCGAACGGCAATCCCTCCCAACAGTTCCGGGCGCACAATCCAAGTAAGTAGCGTAATGACGACAAAACCCGGGATCACCGCCATCCAGAGCTTGCGGGCCAGTTTAACCGATCGCTCGTGAACCGGTCCCGTAGTTTTCATGGTTAGATAAGTCGATCCGTGTGCGGTCAAGACGAGGACACAAAACAACGCGATTGGTACGGTGTACCAATCAAGGAGACCGACGTTCCCATGGATGCCGAAATTGGTGAAAAAAGGCAGGTAAAATGTGCCATCAGAAGTCAGTGGCACTCCTCGACCAACATTGCCTAACGCCGCTCCAAACAGCACCGCCAGCAACACGTTGCTAAAAACGAAAACCGCGTCCCAAAATTCCTGCCAGAGCCGGTCGCCCATATGGCCGCCAACTTCGATAGCGATGCCGCGCAGCAACAGACACCAAAGAATCAGCATCAAGGCCAGATAACACCCGGAAAAGGAGGCAGACATCAACCGGGGAAAAGCCATCACCATCACCCCTCCCGTTCCAACCAACCAGACTTCGTGCCAAGACCACAACGGTCCGATGGCAGCGATCACTTGCCGCCTTTCCTGCTGATTGTGAGCTACGATCCAATGCAGGATGCCGGCCCCAAAATTACGACCATCCAACACAATATAGGTCGTCAGCATGAACGCCAGAATTCCGTACCAAAGCGGAATCATACCGGCACCTCCTGATGCTCAGGCTCCCCATGTGCAGCGTCCGGACCCTTATAAATTTCGCGACCGGTAAGATAAAGAAAGAGAAGGCCGAGAACAAAGTAGAGTCCGACAAAGCCGATGAGGGTGAAGATGGTGTCGCCGGAGCTAACAACTTGGCTGTAGCCGCTGTTAGTCCGGAACAAACCGTGAACCAGCCAAGGTTGCCGCCCCATTTCCGCGGTCATCCAACCCAAGCTAGTTGCAATATAAGGAAACGGGAACGCTAACATAAGTACCCAGAGAGTCGCGGTGCTCGATTCCAAGCGACCACGAAACCGCCTCCAGTTGGCCCAGGCCATGAGCAGGATGAAGATCGTACCCAGCGTGATCATAATATGGAACGCGTAGTAGACCAGCTCGATGTTGTCGGGCCAATCGTCCTTGGGAAACTCATCGAGACCCCGGACATAACTCTGGAAGGTTCCGTAGGCTAAGAAGCTCAATGCGCCCGGGAGTCCGATAGGATTTTCTAGGCGCTGTTGACTAACGTTCGGTTGACCGATCACGCTGACATCAGCCAGGTGCTCACCGTGGAAAAGTCCTTCCATCGATGCCAAGGTCGCCGGCTGATAAGCTCCAACCATCTTCGCTTGAGAATCGCCGGTCGGAAATGCGACCAGTAGGGAGGCGGCTAAGCCGACCAGAGTTCCGGTTTTCAGATAAACACTGGCTTGCTCGGGATGCCTCCCCCGCAACGCATAAAACGCACCCAACGCGGAAACGACAAATGAACCGGTCACCAATGCTGCGCACTGATTGTGCGTATACTGAACCAGGGCCCACGGATTGAGGAGAAATGCCCAAACGTCCACCAATTCGAGGCTGCCATTTGGCGCGATCGCGTATCCGACCGGATGCTGCATAAAGGCGTTTGTGACCAGGATAAAAAAGCCGGAAAGCCAACTGCCTGTAGCAACGGCGACCGCCGTTAGAAAATGGGTCCGCGGGCCAAGCCGTTTCTCGCCCCAGATCAACGCCCCAATGAACGCGCTCTCGAGAAAAAATGCGAACATGCCCTCCATGGCCAGTGTCTGGCCAATGACAGCTCCCGAGTATTTGGAAAAAGTCGCCCAATTAGTCCCGAATTGGAATTCCATCGGAATCCCCGTGACGACACCAACCGCAAAGTTGAGCCCGAAAATTCTAGCCCAGAACCGCGCCGCCTTATTGTATTTTTCGTCTCCAGTCCGCAGCGCCCGCCATTTCCAATAAACCAGGAACCACGCGAGTCCCATGGTGAGCTGGGGAAA
>JAFAHI010000745.1 GCA_019237325.1 Verrucomicrobiota bacterium
TGATTCCAGCCGACGAAAACGACACGCATTCGCAGCGCAGCAGCAGCAGAAGTCCCCTTCAAGAGCATCTGAAAGGCGGCTCGCCAGACCAGCAGCAGGCTGGGAGCGATTACCCAAGCCATTACGCAAAAAATTCGCGAGATCGGGGGCTGAAATTTAAGGAGAAACGACCCGAGCAAGATCAACCCGACCCAAGCAATCGACCATTTCAGGATATAGGCTGTTACGGCGCGCAGCCGCAGCAGATGCCGATGATAATATACGCCGCCGTAGCAGAGCATCCCTTGGTAAAGGACTGAGGCTAATAAAATATACCCGAGATAATCGCTTAGGACCGGCTGTGCATCGAAGCCCCATTCACGGATGGGGCTCTGAAATCGCAGAAAAAAAGTTAATAACAGACCTGCTAGGATGACGACAAAGTCACCCACAAAGGTAATCGCCACCATCTGCCGGCCAAGTTCTCGACCCCGCCTGGCGCTATCTTCGCGGGTCGGGAAATGCCAGAGAACGTTTGGCGCGCCGGTTGCCAGCCCTGTGGAGCCAGAGATATCATTCGCCACGTTTCCAGAAAATAGATTTTCATTACTGGCCATATCGCCTCCTGCTAGGCTTGGGTATAGATCCCCCGCCGTGTTTATCGATTTAGATGAGAGCGCCCGACCGCTCCGAATAAAGCCATTCGAGTTCCATGTGCTGCGTCATCCGCTCCCGGCTTTTCATGCAGCGAGAGTCCGGCCCTGACTGACAGCAAAAGCTATGCCGGGCTTGTCTGGCTAACCTCACTTACTAGCGATCCGATATATCGCTAAGGAAGGGTAGCAAATCCTTCATGCGATTTGCTGCACTATTTGTGCATCTTCAAATTCGTTCGTGGTAATCGCAGATTCCGAAATGTCTTCGCGGTTGTCTTTTGCCCACAGGATATAGTTCTGAAAACGCTCGACGAAGACGGATGTATCAAACCGGCGAGCGTGCGATTGAATGTCCTCCGGTGCAAACAAATCCTCCGAGGATTCAAACGCGAGCATCGCGTCCGCTAGGGAGTCAGTCGACTGTTTCTCAAAAAAGATCCCTGTTATCGAATCGCCTCTAATAGCCTGCTGGCCAATAGTCGTGCTCCCTACGCCAACAACGGTCTCGAGTGATCCGCCTTTGCCGTAGGCAATCACGGGGCGCCCATATGATTGGGCCTCTAATGGAACCATCCCAAAGT
Source organism: Verrucomicrobiota bacterium (assembly GCA_019237325.1). Taxonomy (GTDB): domain Bacteria; phylum Verrucomicrobiota; class Verrucomicrobiia; order Chthoniobacterales; family JAFAMB01; genus JAFAVN01. The sequence goes on from JAFAHI010000745.1 coordinate 1,217, forward strand.
CCTCATCCGCAGCAAATAGCAATGCGCGGCAACGCGCGTAGATATCCTTTAGTTGTTCATCGGCTGTCTCGCCGACGAATTCGACGTTCTTCCCTGCCGATTTCTTCAACCGTTCCATTTCTGGTCCGTCGCCGACAATCACTAACTTCCTATCGAGCTTCTGACAGGCGCCTATCAGAATATCGGTCCGTTTGTAAGGAACCAGGCGCCCGACGGCCAGATAATAATCATCGTGCCTGTCGGACAGATAACTCCGCGACGTGTCAATGGGAGGGTGAATGATTGTGCTTCGCCGGCGGTAATATTTGTGGATGCGCCGCGCAACGTAACCGGAGTTCGCGATGAAGTGGTCGACCCGCTGCGCCGCCAGGTAGTCCCAATTCCGCACATAGTGAGAAGTTAGTTCGAAAACAATTTTGCTAATCGAAGACATACCCCGCCTATAGGCCGAGTAACCATCCCAAAGGTAGCGCATGGGAGAGTGGCAATAACAGATGTGGGTCGCGTCTAAGTCGGTGATGACGCCCTTCATTGGCCCGCTGTCGGAAGTGATCACCAGGTCATAGCCGCTGAGATCCAACATCTCTACCGCGAGCGGGTATAGGGGCAGGCAATGCCGGTGGACTCTGCGTGCTCCTGGTATTCTGTCGAGGAACGAGGTGGTTATCTCTCGCCCCCGCAACGCCGGAGACAGCTTTTCCTCATCGAGAAATAGAGTAAAGATGTCGGCGCTCGGGAACATACCCGCCATGGTGTCGACCACGCGTTCACCGCCGGCGAAAGAAACCAACCAGTGATGCACTATCGCTACCCGGGTACCATCGAAGCGCGAGTTAGTGCTTTGGTTTATAGATCCGTCTTGGACCTGGAGAAGTGCACTCATTTATTCGCAGTTAGTTCTTGTTAATACGTTCCGTTAGGAAACTCCGCAGCTGCGTACTGATAGATGGCAAAGAGAAATCTTGAGCCCGTCTTTTCGCCTGAAATCCTAGCTCTCGGGATAGTTGAGTATCGTCGAGCAGTTTTTCCACGGCGCTGGCTAAGGCGGCGGAATCCCCAATTGGAGCTGTAATTCCGGGTAACGGATCTTTGTCACCCATGATTTCGGCGATACCTGGAACTGCCGTCGCTACAACGGGAAGCCCGCAAGCCATTCCCTCCAGAGGCGCGACCGGAAAACCCTCGTGCCGCGACGCCATTACATAAACATCGGCCGCACAAAGCCACCTGCGCATCAGTGCCCGGTCCCGAATGTAGTGATCAATCCAGAGGACGGACGAATAATCTGGCCCACTCAGGATGCTACGAAATTTTGTAGCGTCGTCACCGGAGCCAATGAGAACGAGTCGCCAATCTTCACCAGAATGAGCCGACTGAAGCTTGGACCAAGCATCCAGTAACAGATCCAGACCTTTCCTGAAGATATCAATCCGCCCATGCGAAATTGCTATGCGCGCACTGATCGGGATATCCAGACTTTGTCTGGCTTCCGATTGAGGCATCGGCTCCCAATCAGTAAGATCGAGAGGATTAGGCAGTTGCGCTATCTTGTTGCTTGAAATACCGTATTGCGCCTGCACTCGGGCGGCTTCGCGGCTCGGTCCTATGATCAGCCCTGCACACCGTCTTATCGCCAGCGGACGCGTTAGTTTCTCCAATCGACTGCTATGCCAATTGCCTCCCTGGAATATGGCAAAAACGGGAAGCCGGAGAAGAGCGCCGAGCGCGGTCACAACATCAAAACGAGCGTACTCGTATTCTTGACAGAGGATGGCTCTGACCTTCCTGCGTTTGAGTTCTCGCCACAGACTGCGCTCCGGCGTAGCAAAGTAGGGAAGGAGGTGACGAATAATTCTTTTCGCCAGCTTGGGCAGCTTTGTGCCGGAAAACATATTATCGGTCTCCCAGGCATATGGATCGGCAACAAAATGGCGCATCCAAAGATAGGAGGGCTTTGCCGGAATCAGGCATATTTCTGCGCCGGTGGCCCGATGAGATTTGGAAATCACCCTGCGGCTCCGATCGGAAAAACAAAAGATGGTAACTTCAAAACCGGCAAGCTGAAGTGCCTGCACATAACTGAAGAGCCAGCCGCCACGCATTTCCGCGCAGAACTGCTCGAATGACACTCCGATCCCATGGAGAAAGTCCTCGATGGTATGGCCCCAGGGCAAGAGGGCGATTTGTGACCTGGTCAATGCAGTGGCAAATTGAACCTGCTCGTCTCGCACAAGGGGTAGTCAGTATTTGCTAAAGGTTCTTCCGGGTTTGGTGTGTGAAATTCGGATAATCGGGTTTTGACCCGCCTGGGCGGGTCTGACAGAATAGCCCAGGGCTTCAGCCCTGGGTTAAGATGTCAATAAATGCGCCCTGAAAGTGGCGCCCGAAAGACGTGGTTAGAATTGGCAGGGTTGATCCACAAGCTGCGCCCAAACATCGGGTGCCACTTTCAGGGCACCCTCCTTACCCGACTAACCCAGGGTTAAAACCCTGGGCTGTTCTATCAGACCCGCCCAGGCGGGTCAAAACCGATTGTCCGATAATTTCCCATGCGAAACCCAGAAGATCCCCTAAGTAGTCACTAACCAGTATTTTTCAACAGTACGTATTTGCCGTTTAGACGGCCTGCTGATAGTTACGGACTACTTTGGGATTTGGCTGCCGGCAGTAGCTAACGGAAATCCGGAACTGTTTGGCACGTTCGGCCTCTGTTCGGATCCGTAGCCGGCGGGATGCTTCACCCAGATATAAGCCGTTTCTGTTCCCTTGGTCTCGGCGCGATGCAACGTATACCCCAGAAGTGTGACCGGACTGAGTATCGCCCAGCAAATCTGTCGCCATCGCCTGGTTAGGTTTGAAAATCCGACATCATGGCACCATACGGTCAGCGGATTGATAAAGTCGGCAGTACGATTGGCTGGAAAACCAACTAACTTCTCGATTTCCGTTCGTGAATAGCCACGACGAACATGCCCCCACTCAGAAAATAGCTTTTCCTCCGGAGGACAATAGGGCTTCATGAGCCGGTAATATGGAAAACGCCAGTTTTCGTTTGGCGTGCTCACGATTAGGAATCCACCCGGGCGCAAGACCCTGAATGCCTCCCTTATGGCTTGACGGTCGTCAGGTACATGTTCCAGCAGATCAAACATGGTGACTGCATCAAAACGCTCGTCTCCGAATGGTAAATCGGTGGCATCACCGAACATAAACCGCACGCCCGGCCACTGATTACACGGAGCTGACGCATATTCTCGATTTAGATCGATGTTAATAATTTGAGCGTTTGGATATAGCAGCGAGGTAAGTCCACTGCGACCTCCGCCCACCTCTAGAATGTCTTCGACGGGCGCGTCGGGAGCGACCCTATGAATGGCCCGCATCTTTTCGCGGTAGAAAAGGCCTTGGGTGTACGGACCCGGAAACGGGTTCTTTCTTAGAAAGTCGCCGAAAGCCCGTTTGTGTTGGTATGACATCTTATGAGAGATCGACATGTGATCGAGAGAATTTGAGCGCCGAGCAGGTCTGAAAACGCGTGGTAGTGATTGCTGGAAGTAAGTAGTGACTCCCCAGGCGCACCCGAGTATCTCGCTAAAAAGAGCGCCCCAGTCATCCTTGAGCCCCATGCCTGCCGACCGCCGAAAATAAGCATATGGAATCGTGAGGAGGAGCCTGCGCAGATTTCCTAAATGCCGATGTCTTTCGAGCTGCACCAATAAGGCTGCGACATGGCCACGCATATAGTGCTTCATTTGGTTTTTAAAAGCAGCGCGCTCGAGGCGGTGCGAATGCCAAACCACAGCCCGCGGTTCGTACTTGATCGAAAGGCCGGCGGCGAGCATCCGATACCAAAACTCGGAATCTTCGCTGCAGCCTGATGCACCCGCGCCAAGACGTTCATCAAACAGGCCGACCCGATCGAAAGCGCCCCGGTGGAACGCCATGTTTGCTCCAGCGCCGATATTCCAGACAGGGACCCCCCGCCCGAGCATGCAGTCAAAGAAAGTTGAATCGAAATTGATCGGACGGTAACCGCGATTGAAACCACCAAAGTCGAACTCGAATTGTACCTGAGACTCGGTTTCCAGTTCTGCAGGTAGCACCAACCCGGTCATACCGAGAGTCGTCTTCTGCGAGAGGGTCTCTTGAACCCAGAGCAGCCAGCGCGGATGAACCAGAACGTCATCGTCGGTAAACGCCAAAATTTCTCCGCGAGACCCCAGAATGCCGCGGTTGCGAGCACGACTAAGTCCGGGAGCCGGCTCGGGCAAATAAATCGCTCCGTCAAAGTCCTCGACGACTCTGAGCGTACCAGGGTCGTCAGGGCCATTATCTACCACGATGATCTCTGTTGGAGACGGATTCAGCTCGTGGAGCGAAGCCAGGCAGCGTTTCAATTGCTGGGGACGCCGGCTGGTGCAGACGATGACTGAGGTCGAGATCTCTTGGCTCGGCGGTAAGACTTTTGTTCCTAACTGCGCGAGCGGTCGGTTAAGGCCCATAAGGGACTCGAGTTTGGCTGGAGGCACGTGAGGGTGATTCTGCCAACGCACAGGAAGGACGGGAGGAAAAGCATCTGGCAGGAGATAATTCCCAACCGTTGGGGCAATCGCTCGCAAAGTTCGATTGCGGAAATCCACCTCGTTCAAAGGAAACTCCTCTGCGTGAATCAGCGCGTGCCCAAGCGGAATACTGTCCCACCAGAACACGAGGTACACGCCCGCTGCCCCTTCAGGTTTACTGATCCTCTTTGGAGGATAATCCAGTCTCACCTGAATGATCTCCCATCTTACCGGGACACTCATGCGAACTTTTTGCGAATCGCAGTAACGCGCTTCAGAGAACGGGAGTACTCGCCGAAAAGACCGGCGATTCCCCCAGAGAATTCCGAAAATATCATCGAGAGCGGAAGGACATGCTTCCGGCGTATCGCTTGGCCCATTTGCCAGATCTCATCGCGGATCCACCAGTTGATCGTGCGTTGGAATTGCCGCCGCTGATCGGGATCGTTCCGATAGTTCTTCTCCACAAAAGCCATGAATCCTAAGCCCCAGGTGTAATACTGGCGTCGTAGGGCCGATTCCGATGCGCGGTGTTCGTGGAAGACCATGAAACTCGGTTCGTAAGCCAAAGCATGGCCGGCACGGATGATGCGGTAGAAAATGTCGAGATCGCCACCTCCGGGAAGTGAGGGACCGGTATCCAATGCTTCGTCAAACCCGCCGAGTTCGCGCAAGACATCCCGGCGGAAGGCCATATTACAACCCGCGCCAAAGATCCCTGCGCCACAAGGGTAAAGCGAATTTCCGGGCAATATCCGTCCAAAGCGTTTCTTATCGAACCCGCGCCGGAACCCCTTCCTTTTCTCAAAAAGCACCTGCGCTTTTGTGTCCAGTTTTAAAGGCATTACCAGGCCAGTAAAAGCCGCCGCATCCGGATTCTCAGTAAATGTCTCTTGCAAGCCGGTTACCCATCCTCGGTCGACTACCACGTCGTCGTCGAGATAGGCGATCAGCTCTCCAGACGCCTCTTTCCATGCTCGATTTCGAGCAAAGTTCAGGCCTGGATACTTCTCCATGGTATAACGCACGGTTGGTTGTTCTTTTACTAACCGAGCAGTCGCTTGGTCGGACGGTGCATTGTCGATAACCAGAAGTTCGAAATCGTATGCTCTCTGTAACGGGAGGAGCGAATCGATACATCGCTTGACTGTCGCTGCACGATCCCTTGTGCAGATGGCCACTGATAGAGATGGAAGCGATGCGTTTAGCTTTGGCCGCGACGAGGTTATTTGTTCTCGGATTGCTTCCTCTGCGATTTTTGTCTTCAGCTCGTTGGCAATCCACCCGCCTAACTCTTCGGGGCGCCATGTCCGTTTGGTTCCGTTCTCCTGCATCAGAAAACCAATGGGACGGCTATTGCGCCGGACCAGGACTCCTGCTCCGCTCTCGCTCGCTGCAAGCTCCAAGGAGGCGAGAGGTCGAGCGATTTCTACCTCAGTTAGTTTGTAGTGCATTCGCCAGTGCCCATGGGCTATACCAAGTCTAACAATCGTCCTGGGGTACAGCCGCCGGGAACATCAATTCGGCGCAGCCGGAGAGGGTCGTCTCCGAGCCGGCTGATTCCCGGGTTACAGGTCACGGCTGCCTGGAAACCGAGATCTGCCACCATGCGGCGGACAAATTCATTCTCTGCGCCGTGCGGGTAAGCCAAGCTGTTGACAGTCACACCGAGCCCTTCTTCTAGAATGGCCCGAGAGCGTGCCGTGTCCTCGGTTAGTTCCCCAAGAGACATGCCTGTCATTGGCCAATGCAACGCGGAATGACAGCCGAATTCGATCCCGGCATCCTGCAAAGCATGCACCTCCTGCCACGATAGCAACGGCGCAGCCTCGCCATAATTGCGGTCCCAGTTAGCAACTCCACCAATCCGCTCAGCCACAAGAAACACGGTGGCCGAGAAGCCGTAATAACGCAGAACCGGCATGGCTGCGGTTAGGAAATCCCGGTACCCGTCGTCAAAAGTAAGTATGATTGGCTTCCCGGGTAGTTGTTCATGACGCATTAGGGCGTTGAACCACTCCTGAAGATGAATCGTGTGGTATCCCGCTCGATACAAAGCGTCCAGTTGGGCTGCGAAGAGATCGGGTGCTACGCGATACGGGGCCAGTGCGGGCGGCCCATCAATCGCGATCCGATGGTACATGAGAATCGGAACTTCGTCTGTGAGTGTGGGCACAGATCCGTTGGGTCGCGGCTTCGAGATCGGAGAAACTCGGCGGGAGATCCTTCCTGCAGAATCGTCAGGGAATCTGGCCAACTCATAGGCCGCAGGCGTCATCTTACCCATGCGGTCCGACTCTTCTATTTCAGGTCGCGCCGGCTTTTGACCACGCGCAAGCCGTTGATATAAAAGGACACGGTAAAGCGGCGTGCGCAGTTCTCGCAGCAAAGCCATCCCCGGCTGCGCGGCAATGGTGCTCGCAACGGTTTCTACACCACATGCTTGTTTCCAGGCGAAGCCTGCATGTTCCGGATCGTCGATCAATACGCGGGAGTGCGCCGTTAGAAAAAAACCGCCCGGGCGAAGCCTTGCCACAATTTGGCGAACCGATCTGGGCAGGTCCCGCAGGTAGTAAAGGATCTCGGTACCGACAATAAGATCGAAGGAACCCGGAATCCCATCCGTGTCCAAATCCACCCTTCGAAAAGCAATATTGTGGTGGCCGCTGCAACGAGCTTGAGCCCGAGCCAGCGCGCGACTCGAGATATCCACTGACGTGAGCCGGCCTACATGCGGAGCCAGGCGAAGAGTGAAATGGCCTTCGGCGCACCCCAGCTCGAGCGCATCTGCAATCGTTTTAGCCGGCAGAAAATCGAGTATTTGTTCGCGTTTGACCACCTCGTACTCGCTCTCGTATCCACAGGGGTCGGGCAACGCAAAGAGTCGCTCCCACCAATTATCGATTTCGGGTGTTGTAACCCTCATCTGACCGTTTAGGTGGGCCTCTTTTCGAGCGCGGGCCCGACCGGTTGCGATGGCGAAAGCGACGCGATTTTTCCATCGCCGCTTGGCTTCTCTGGCGGCTGTCCCCGGGTGCGGAGCGAAAACTTCGAACAGCTTGGCCTTTGCCGTCAGAAGCACCTTTTGCTTGAGTCGCATCGTCGCGGCTGCTCGATCCTTCTTTTCAGCTGTAATAGCGCCACGCACGAATCCGAGCGTCTCTCGTCGTAGCAAACCCCTGACCATTCTTAAGCCAAAGGCAAGGCGTCGCGTTGGTGTCAGCGTCCGACGAAACAGCTGGTGGGCGCGTCCTTCTGCCGCCTTCTCCACAATCGTTCGACCAGCGAGTGCACCAGCAGCCGGTAGTTCCACCACTCTGAAAAGTTCGCCTCTAATGAACACTCGGCAGATGACTCGATCCGTATGAGCAGGGAGACAAATATCGCGGATCGGTTTCGCCAAATCTGTACTCAAGCTAAAGGTGTTTCCCAGATGCAATGGAGCGCCAGAAAGGTCGGCCGAAAGGATGTTTTCTTCTAAGTGTCGCAAAGCGATGAACGCCAAACGTGGTGCCCGAGCTTTGGCCTCCAACTTGGCCAGGAAAGCGGTGAGTGGAGCGCTCACCTGGGGCCAAAGGGATGGCCAATCCTTTTCTTGGCAGTTAGCGGCCATCGGTACTTGGCCCTGGAATATTTCGGACACGGCCGCAGGTCTCAGATCTGGCAAGGCGGCGAGATCCTCTACATCCAAGAGATTCAAACCGTCCCTTCCGGAACCGATTTCTTGGGCAGCCCAGAAAACGACTAAATCATAAAGCGCAAGATTCCGCCCAGCGGGAGAGGCTCCTCTGCTATGAGCTTCAGAGGCAATCCGCAAGCGCGGGTCTGGTCCGTGGCCTCGGTTCATGACCACAAGCGAGTCAATCATTAAACGCAACCCATCTCGACTCGCCGAATCCGCCCGTCTGTAGTAATAAGCCAAAACCTCCGGCAAACGCCCGAACTGTGCTCCAGTACGTGCGATCCGCTGAAAAAAGTCCCAGTCTTCGCAGGTGCTGAGAGAGTTATCGAAGCCACCGACGGCCACCGCCAGATCCCGTCGCAGAACGCAGGTGTGAACCGCAAAGTGGCAATGACGAGCGAAATAACCAAACAGATCTCTGTCGTCCGAACCGAAATGCGCGCGCCCGGGTATTCCCGAGGGCAAAATGTCCTGCCATCCGCAGTGGACTGCGTCCAATTCGGGGTCCGAAGAAAACTTTTCTAGCATGCGTTGCAGGTGCACCGGTGCAATGCGATCATCGCCATCCAGAAAAAGAATATAGGGATATCGCGCTTCCTGTAGCCCGTGATTGCGAGCAGCGCTGACGCCACTTTTGTCTTGGTGCCGAACGCGGAACCGCCAGTCCCGCTGCACCCAATCGTCCGCAATCGCGCGCGTACCGTCCGTGGATCCGTCGTCAATGATGATTGCTTCCCAATCCACATGGCTTTGCTGAATCAGAGAATGCAAGGTCGCCTCAAGAGTCGCTGCGGCGTTGTGAACCGGTATAATCACTGAGACGCCGGACACGCTGGACTGGCCAGTGCGCATCTGCGACAACGATGGAAGGTTAGAAATTTCGCTAACGTTCATTTCCTGTTGGGGAGAACAGGCACACCTCGGTGCCGTTAAGTTGAAGCGTGGGCGGGCTGTAGCAGGCGGTCGCTTGCAGTCTTCCTAAGTTGCAGTTTATAGAAACGAGAGAAAAGACCTTCCTTAGCCAGGAGTTCGTTCACCGAACCGCTTTCGGCTATTTTCCCTTTATCGAGCACGATCACCTTGTGCGCGTGCTCGATCGTGCTGATGCGATGAGCTATGATCAACACGGTCCGGCTGTGCCCGAACTCCTCAAGTGCATCCTGGATTACGCTTTCTGAGATAAGGTCGAGTGAGTTTGTCGCCTCATCCAGAATCAGAATTTCTGGATCTCGGATAAAGGCGCGAGCCAGCGCCAACCTTTGCCGTTGTCCGCCAGAGAGTCGCATGCCCCAATCTCCCAGTGGGGTTTTGAACCCGTCAGGCAAATCCTCGATAAACTCTAAAGCATGCGCCTTACGTGCGGCCTCCAAGAGCTCTTCCTGGGTCGCATCGAGCTTACCGTACCTGATGTTATCAGCCACGGTCGCGTTGAAGAGAACGATGTCCTGACTGACGAGTGCGATCTGGTTTCTCCACCAGGCCAGGTCGAGCTCGGCTAGAGGGATTCCGTCGACCAGTAGGCGTCCTGAAGAAGGATCGTAAAATCGGCAGATCAAATTGATCAGACTGGATTTGCCGGCGCCCGATGGACCAACCAATGCGGTCGTTTGGCCAATCTTGATAGAGCAGCTCACATCTTCGAGTGCGCCGTTCTCTTTGTCGTCGTAACGAAGTGAGACGTTTTCAAGAGATATTTCTCTCTCGATCGAAGTTGGGACTTGAACCCCGCCCTTGAGATATGGCTTATCGGTTTCGTCGAGCATCCGCTTTACTTCTTCGACCGGCGCAGAGAATGCGCTGAGCGCCACTCGATCGCTCTCCAGTTGTCTAATCCGGGGATGGAGCCGGTATAATAGAATCAGAAAAGTTACCGTGGTCGCCATTTGCCCGGGGGCACGCATTGTCGTCACCACGAGGATGCCAAGCAACAAGGCCGCCGCCAGGATTTCGGACAAAGGACTCACTAAACCGGAGACTCTTTCCATTCTCCAGAAGATATTACTTACGTTACGCGAAGCCGCATCGAACCGGTCCTCTTCATAACTTTCCCGAACGAAAGCGCGAATTAACCGCGAACCATGAAATGTCTCCAGTATGCGTTGAGACAAGCGAGCATTTGCCGCCGTAGCTTGGCGGCTGAGCTGCTTCACAGAGCTAGTCAGAAGTTGCACTATTTGCGAGATCACTAGCAGCAAACAGCCGGTAACTAATGTTAGCTTCCAAGAAATCAGCAACAGCAAAATAGTTAGCGTCAGCGTCATGCAGACGTTAATAGCCATACCTGCGAGTACTGTGAACGCGGAACTAACCTGCCAGGTATCGGTCCCCAGCGTAGTCAACAATTTGCCTGAGTCGTGAGTATCTAGATAGCCTTGACTCACACTCAACAACTGATGCAGAACGCCACAGCGTAGCCGGTGTCCAATCGATACGCTGACCCTCTGCATCAGAAGCGAATAACTGTAGCTCAGCACATTCTTCAGGACCACGCACAGCAGAATGCTGAGCCCCATCCACAAGAAGCGCGTTTCTCGTGGGACTCCTTGATAAAGGGCGCCCAACTTTCCCATCATCTCGTCGGCTCCCGAGCTCATCTGATTCTGTATCAGCGGAACGAAGAGTGAAATCGACAAGCCCTCAGATAGCGCGGCCATGACCCCAAGAAGGATCATCACTGAGAGCACCCAGCGCCTAAGACGTAGCAAAGGGAAAAGCGCTTTGAGCGCGCGCAGCAGGACGATCATCGGCAAGCTCCGTCTTCTAACGCAGCCGACCAGCGGGCGAGTTCCAGGTGCCTGAAAGTCGCACCTAACTTGAACGGTCGTTTCCGCCCTATTTTGGCAAGCGCGTCCGTCCCGGTTCCGTTCTTTTCCATTGGACCCGGCATTAAACTCAACAGACTTTTGGTGCCCGTCTTATAGATTCTGGGATTAAGCACCAAGACCGGATTAGCGGCGATCGCTCGGGTTAGATAACGGATACAACTGGGATAATGGTGAGATTCATAGCATTTTTCTGCGATGTATTGATAAAAGTACCCGGCTGACCAACGGAAAGCAGCCGGCGGCAAATCTCCATTACGCTGACGCGCGCGCCGCATGACGTTTGCAAAGGACGCTTCCATACCGCCAACGTTGACGCTCATGGCTGATGCGCACTGCCGATATCCCACCAGATGCTCTGGGACGACGCGAATATCAAAGTTTTCGGCAATCCGCAGGGCTAGATCCCAATCTTCACAACCCTGTCCTCCTTGTTCTTCCGCCCTGGTAAGATAAAGACCAACCTTTTCGAGAGCGGATGTACGAAACAACGGTACACTGGCATTGCCCAGGAGGTTCTTCAGCACCATGGCATGACGCAAGCGACCTTCCAGCGTTTTAATTTCGCCAGAATGGAGCACCTTGCCCTGCTCATCGATTAAAGTGGAACTGCAGTAGACTAGACCCGTGTTAATCCCGGATCGCTCCATGCAGGCAACTTGGGTCTCAAGCTTCTGCGGAGACCAGAGGTCATCGGCATCCAAGGGAGCCAGATATTTTCCTCGAGCCTTCTTTATTGCCGTGTTCCGCGCCGCTCCTACGCCAGCATTACTCTGGCGGACAAGCTGAAATCGAGGATCTCTGACCACGAATTCCTCAACGATCTCAGCGGTGGAATCGCTGGAACCATCATCAACTACAATTACTTCAATCTTCCGGTACGTTTGTTCGAGGACAGAATCAAGCGTCTGCCGAATATAGGTCGCGGCATTTAATGCAGGGACAATTACCGATACCAGTGCCTCTTCCAAAATCCTTTATCCTCAGCGCAGGGTTTCTTAGTTCCATCTGACGTTAAGGCTGCCGAGGCATCTTCAAATTTATTCACTCTAGTTGAGTATTATTTCGTCAACGCCTTGTCCGCATGATTGTAGTTAGCTGTGGACCTCTCTGGTGCCGGAGTCTTCGCGGCCACGAAAATGAACTGGTGGGCAAGTAGGCTCGACGGTGATCCAACTCTCATTGTTTAAACGAGACGATGTGGGCTCGAAGCGCGCTTCGGTAGCGGCGACTGTCCATGAGGCCTAATCGTGTCCCGAACTAAACCTTTATCTCGAAGCGACAGGTGTGCCTAACTTCACGAGCAGTCGCCATTGGAACGTTGATGGCAGATTATAAAAGAATCGCGATTTTGGCTCTGGGCTTGATTCAGCACCGATGGATTCCTAGCTCCGGAGGAGCGAAATCTTTATAGCAACGGTAACGTAAAAGGCGATTAGCTCCGTTAGGAGCGGCATAGAAGGTGGTTCTCGATTAGATGTCGCTCCTCCGGAGCTGGTCCCGTTTTTCCCTGTCTCGAGGCTATAAAGATTTGGTTCCTACGGAGCCGTTCTCGAACTGTCTCCTAGCCTGGCGAACCCGCTGACCGGTTACAGCTCCTTGATCCGCTGCGGGTGGCATCGCCCCAGGGAAATATCCTTTATCGCTAACAAATGTCCTTTCACCCTTCCACTCCAATCCAGAGACCGATCACCTTTTAGTAGCTTCGATAAGCTTTGCCAAAGGCTCTTTCCAACGCAGACTAACCAGAAACGAATCCACGCCATCCGAGGGGGTAGATGCATTACGCCTTTTTTCAGAAAGTACCAATTGTTAGCTACGAATGAGTAGCCCCGTAATAGTTCTCGCACCCGGCCTCCCGGCGTAGCCAAATGAACGCCGACGCAACCTGCGAAGCGGCCAATGAGCCCGTAATGCTCTAAGCGAATAGAGAAATCATAGTCCTCCCCATAAGAATAGAAGGGAAGGTTTTCATCAAATTTCTCATAAGTTAGTAGATGCCGCCGCATAACCATATTGCAGCCATAAAGGATATGATGCGATCCGCGGCTGTAGAACATACCCCTGGGGGTTCCGTCGGGTCTGTAGTTGGCGATTAAGTTCTTCGCTTCCTCGCGGCTAATGCCACCGTCTTTGAGAATACGACCGGAGATCCCGACGACCTGGATGTTAGCATCCAAAAACGCGACCGCTTGTTCAAGGTAGTCCGCTTTCAATTCAAAATCGTCATCGAGACATACCACATATTTCACGGTGGTTGGAATCGCTTCGATCCCGGCGTTTCTCTGCGTGGTTAGTCCAAGCGGTCCAACCACGTAGCGTACTTGAGTTCCCCAGTCGTTCTCAGGCAGATCTTCAGGTGAGGGGACAACCACGATGATCTCGCTCGGTTGGAGCGTCTGGCGCTGAAGACATTCGATCGTTTCCCTGACAGAATCAGGACGGCCCTTAGACGCAAGGACTACACTTATCGAAGAGCGTGCTGAGTCTGTACTGCTAGAATCCATTCTTTCTTCTTCGCGGTTAACTACTGCAGCTCCGTGCTAATCAAATCGTTCCATTCAGTCAGGAATCTTTCTCGAGTGGCTCCCTGAGCGTGAGCCATCAGACCGTTCCTTAATGCATTCCGCTTTCCCTCATCCAGCGCGAGAACCGATTCCATTGCCTCGCCAATTTCTGAGATCGAGTTTGGATCCACGGGGATCGCTGCCCCGTTTACCGCCTCGGTAAGGGCGCTGTCTCGTGAAACCACAGGAATCAGCCCGCGAAGCCCAGCTTCCAGGGCTGGCATCCCGAACCCTTCAAGGAGACTTGGCAGCACGAATGCGCTCGCTTCTTGGTATAACCAGCGGAGTTGCGCATCCGACACATATCCCAGGACTTTGACTGCAGGCGTACGCGCAGCCATCGTTTCGATTTCCTCTGCCCCGGCGCCTCTCGCCCCGCAAAGTATGTAACTCACGCCGCGCTTGGCGAAGCCGTACCGTTCGAACGCTTCGATGGCAACTCGTTGGTTTTTTCTTGTCTCCAACGCTCCGACGGTTAGGAAGAACGGCCGTTGTATACCGGGAATCGGGTCTGTATGGCCCGTGACGCTGCCGTTCCGTACATACAATGGGATCGCCCGAAGGAACCGGAATTCCGTACCGAATCTATTCTCAAAGGCGAGGCGCGATGTGTTGCTAACAAAAACAACCCCGGGCCGCACTTCGGCAACTTTGGTGTACGCCTTCTGATATGCAGTGACAGTCCCGCTGTCGTAGAGTTGGGGGTGGGTCAGGGGACCGATGTCGTGACACAAAACGACATCCGAAGACTCGAGCCTGGAACGACTGACATAGAGCGGATCCAGGAAAAGCCTCGTTAGCCTGTTAGTTTTGGGCTCTGGCCAGAGGAATCGGTCCGATGTGCCAAGCCGGGTAATCTCCTGGAGCATCAAACGCCCACATATTTTCCGAGCGATGCCCGTGGGAAGATCCCGCCGCAACAGACGCCACCGTCTTACCGTTCCTTTACCGCCGAACGCTGAAACCAGGTCCTCGGCAATGTAATGGGCTCCGGTCCGGTTGATCAGCGATAGCGAACAATCTAACAAAAGTCGCATGCTTTCCTCCATTAACTAGCGGACGCGATTCGGGACTCCGTTTTTACGGATAGAGTGTTTGCCAGAATTTCTGCCTCCTCTTTCCAGGTGTGATGGAGCATGAGAGGTGGCTTAGGAGAACTAACCGCTTTGGTAATTCCAGTCTTAACCCCGTCAACCGTAGGTTGCACGTAGATCACATGTTCATCCCCGGCCTCTCTGAGTTCCGGAATATCAGTGGTGACAACTCGGGCGCCACAAGTACGCGCCTCAAGAACGGGCATTCCAAACCCTTCATACAACGATGGGAAAACCAGCGCGTCCGACGCGGCGTATAGGGCGGGCAACAACTCGTCCGGCACATAGCCCGCCAGCACCAGATCATATGCGCGCGCCTCATCGAGTTTCTTCTTCAACGCCCGGTTTTTCCACCCGGTAGGACCCACCAGCACCAATTGATGATCGGTAAGTTCGCCGCTTCGCTTCAGATCGATATATGCGCTGAGCACTGCGCCGAGATTCTTGCGTGGTTCTGCTGTTGCTACCGACAGCAGATAGGGACGCTTAACTCCAAGGCGCGACAATCTCTCTGGAATCCCCATCTCACCGGTCGGCTCTGACAGATGAAAGCGCGACGTTACACTGGGCCGAACGACGCCGGTTACTTTAGCCCCGATCATCGTGCGGATGCGTTCCGCGGTACCGGATGAATTGGTGAGCACAGCATCAGCAGTCAAAATATCGCTGCGAAAGAAGAGCCGGCTCGACCAAAGGCTTTGAAACTGCATGGTTTCTGGCGCTACGAGATAGTTTACGTCGTGGACCGTACAAACGGTTCGGGCAGCCCGGCCGAGTCGAGGATGTAAGCTGCGCCCTGCCCAGAACACGTTGATCCGGTCTCTAAGGCACTGCGAGCGGCAGCGGGTCTTAAGCCATACAAATGAGGGTAGTCGCCGAAACGCAGCGACGGGCTCTGTGTGCAGTTGCCAACGCCGGGAGGGTAAAACGACGGCAGCAACCGGCAATCTAGAGTAAGCGATAAAGGATGCCTCTGGCAACAGCCCATCGAGCTCCCGAGCCAGGTTAAAGACGTAGTGACCAACGCCAGAAAGAGGCGCCCGCAAGGCGTCTCCATCCATACCAATACGCAGTGATGTCATAACAGTCCCAATAAGGGGCATTAACTCAAACCTTGACCGCTATCCCGAGCTCACGTTTATCCTTCCGAGATCACTCCCGGGCGAGAAATTCCCTTGGTGCAAGCGACGTGCAGCATCGGTCTGTAAGCGCTGCTCACTAATTTGCCTGCTCGCTTAATATCTGCCAAGTCTTGGCGGCCGCAGTTTCCCAGCGATAAAGCGAAGCGCGCTGTATTGTCCGATCAGCTACGGAAGTGCGCTCGGCCTCATTCAGCCGCAGAACGTGCTGCAGTTTATGCGAAAGATCTTCTCGGTTATATGGATCAAAGTAGACGGCCGCTTGGCCACACACTTCCCGGTGTGGAGGTATATCCGAGACGGCAACCGGACAACCGCAGGCCAGAGCCTCCAGGGGTGGTAGACCGAACCCTTCGTAGACAGATCCATAGACAAATGCCGCTGCACCTGAGTATAAGGATGGTAACAGGTCGTCTTCCACCCGACCAAGGAAGCGAACTCCAGGAGGCATCGAATCGAGCTGAAACTGCTGAAAGAGGTGGCCAGCCGTTCCGACTACTGCTAGTGTGACCCCTTCAAAACGATCTCGCCGCCAAGCCTCTAGCAATAGCTTCAAGTTCTTGCGCGGTTCGAGTGACCCAACAAATAAAACGTACGGGTCGCTGAGACCCAAGCCGCTCGTAACATCTTTGACTGTCTTCCGATCGACCGGACAAAACCGCTGATCAACCCCATTGTGAATGACGTGGACGCGCTTTGGGTCTACACCAGTGAATCGAAGGATCCGGCTCTTCGAAAACTCAGAAACTGTGATGATCGCTCTAACCTTGCGGATAAGCCGCGGCAGCAACGCCGAGTACCAAAACGCGAACTTCCGCTCAAACCATTCAGGATGATCCAAAACAGAAGTGTCATGCACAGTGACGACCTGCTGGCTTACGCCGAGCGGGCCTGTGTTGCCTGGGCTCCATAGAAGCCGATTCTTGAGCTGCGTAGGCAGATAGAACTGTTCCCAGATATGCCCCTTGATTCCTTGCAGAGCCC
>JAFAHI010000749.1 GCA_019237325.1 Verrucomicrobiota bacterium
AGTTAAGCGGTTATGGAAAGGCAAACGGAGCAATCTGCCACTTATTTCTTCAGTGACAGGACAATCGCCTTGTCGATAACCGAATCGCCGGCCCATGGGCGAGAGATGGAGCGGCAGATAATGAAAAGCGCTGCCGATATTCTGGGACCGTAGAAAACTTATCAGCTCGTCACGAGCGCTTTGGCTCGGTAGAAGGATATAGAACAAGTGAGCTGCGTGTTCGCAATGAGCCGGAACCTGAGGGAGCGAAATTTCAAGTTCGTTGGAAATTGGCGACAATGCGTCCAAGTAACGGCGCCAAATTGCGTGTCTCAGCGCCTGAATCACTTTGGCTTGCTCGAACTGCCCGAACAGAAAAGCGGCTTGCAGATCCGAAAGCAGAAAACTCGATCCGACATCTACCCATGTATATTTGTCGACCAATCCGGCCAGAAATTTTTTTCGGTTCGTGCCTTTCTCCCACAAAATCTCTGCTCTTTCGACAAACTGAGCATCGTTGATGATCAGCGCACCACCCTCTCCACAGGTCACATTCTTAGTGTCGTGAAAACTCTGCGCAGCGAACGTGCCGAAACTCCCCAGCGGGCGTCCTTGGTACTTTCCGAACAATCCATGCGCATTGTCTTCGATAAGAGCGATGTGATGTCTCTTTGCAATAGCAAGCAAAGGGTCCATCTCGCAGCCGACCCCGGCGTAATTGACAAATGTGATGGCCTTGGTTCTGGGTGAGATTCGTTGTTCGACCAGCTCCTCGTCGACGTTTAACGTATCTTTTCGAATATCAACGAAGACCGGTTTAGCGCCTCGTAGAACGAAAGCGTTGGTGCCGGAAACAAAGGTAAATGACGGTACAATCACTTCGTCCCCTGGCTCAATGTTGAGGAGAAGCGCGCTCATCTCTAGAGCTGCGGTACAAGAAGTCGTCAGCAGCACTCTTTCAGAACCGAGTTCTTTGCGCAGCCAGTCTTGGCAGAGTCGCGTGAAGTAGCCGTCGCCCGCGAGCCGGTTTCGATTCACCGCTTCCTGCATCAGCTCCATCTCTCTGCCCATGATCGCGGATGCGTTGAAGGCGATTTCGTTGGTACGATGCATAAGAGAAAGCGATTCCGAGACTTAACCACCAAAGCTATCGTTTGGGTTTCGGGCATTCCGTGCTCCGTGAATTTTGGCGATGATGCTATACGGACGACTCTTGACCTCCTCGAACATAACCGAGAGATAAGTGGCGATGATACCGAGGCTGAAAATGGTGAGTCCGCCAAGGAACCAGGTCGATATTATCAGGGAAGTCCAACCGTCAGGTGCCGCAACCCCAAGGAGATACTCGACCAGAACAAAAATCGTATAAATCGCAGCGAGGAATACGATAAACGCTCCGATGTAGCCAATAAAAATCAGCGGACGGTTCGACGACATCGTTATTCCGTTGATGAACAGCCGGATTCGGCGACGCAGCGTGTAGGAAGTAGTTCCCTTATAACCGGTCTTATTCATCGGAAAGGCGATCTGCTTAAAGCCGGTCAAATTGCACAGGATCTCGATCATGAAAAGCTGCTCTTTGTGCCGAAGCAAAGCGTCAACGTAACGCCGGGTCATTAACCGGGCTCTGAGCTGGTTACGCCGAATGACGTTCGTTGATAGCAGGTTGTAAAGATGATAAAAAGCCTCGCCTGTAACTCGTTGGAACCAGGTGCCATGTCGTTCCTGTTGAATCCCAAATACGATATCAGCCGACTTCTCCGTGAGTAGTCGATAGAATTCGCTGAGGACCTCAGGGGGTTCCTCTAAATCGACATCGATCAAGAACACGAAGTCGCCATGGGCTTGACCTAAGCCGGTCATCATGGCTTTGTGATGACCAAAGTTTTTGGAGAGCTCAACGACTAATACCTGTGGATCTTGTTGAGCGATCTTGATTGCGACCTCGAGTGCATTGTCAGGGCTCCCATCGTCAACGAATACAATCTCATAATCGACTTGAACCTTCCGCATCTGGGCGACAATTCGCCGGTAGAATTCTTCAATGTAGGGAGCGGAATTATATAGCGTAGTAACGACGCTGATGGTCATGGACGAGACAGAACTTGGGACCGCCGAATGTAAGCCAATCGTGTGTAAGCGGGGTTTTTGAAGTGTCTAGCAGAATACTGGGATGAACGCCTCATTTTCTCATCGGGTATCGCCAGGACCGGGGCGTTCTGTCACAATTCTTTCCAAGTACTTGCGGTATTCGGTTTGAGGGTGTCTTTCCGCCAGACAACTAAGCTGTTTCTTATCGATGAACCCCATGTACCAGGCAATTTCTTCCAGGCAAGCGATCTTTAGACCTTGCCGTCTTTCGATGGTGGCCACGTATTCACCGGCCTCGAGCAATCGATCGGGTGAGCCGGTATCCAGCCAGGCAAAACCGCGGCCAATCACACGAACCTTAAGAGTCCCTCGGCGGAGATATTCTGAATTTACATCCGTGATTTCGAGCTCTCGTCGAACCGAGGGTTTCAAGCGACGGCAAATTGAGACTACTTCAGAATCGTAAATATAGAGGCCGGGAACGACGTAATGGCTTTTCGGCTGCTTTGGTTTTTCTTCGAGACTTAGGACGTGACCCTCGTGATCGAACTCGACGACTCCATAATTTTCCGGGTCGCTTACCGGGCAAGCAAAGACACAGGCACCGGTTTCCAGGCCGAGCGCCTCGCGAAAGATATCGAGTTGTCCGTAAAAAATGTTGTCCCCTAAGATTAAGGCAGCGCCGTCCCCTTTTAAAAAGGCCTCGCCGATAAGAAACGCTTGAGCAATTCCGCCTGGCTTAGGTTGCTCCGCGTAGTCGATTTGCAACCCCAGGTGCGACCCATCACCGAACAACATTCTAAACATCGGCAAGTCTCGGCCGGTCGAAATCAAAAGGATATCTCGGATACCGCCCAACATCAGGGTAGACAGCGGATAATAGATCATCGGCTTGTCGTAGATCGGGAGCAGCTGCTTGCAGACGATCTGTGTCAACGGATGAAGCCGTGTTCCCGATCCACCGGCGAGAATAATGCCTTTCTTGATCATCTTTAATTTTCCAACCAACCAAAAATCTCACGCAAAGACGCCAAGGCGCCAAGGAAAGACAGACAGAAATTCAGAACAAGATCGCGCGGCGGCATTAGCCGAAACCAAAGACAAGTGAACCTGACGGCGGGGTAGATGTAGGCAAGAAATCTTCAGAAGACGAGCAACGGCTAACTGGATCGGAGCAAGTCGCTCAAGCGCACACTCACGTCTGGAAAAGCGAGAGTCGAAACCCACGATGCTCGGTCATGCGTTTCGACGTTAGCGTAGTGGCGGCTGGCCGGCTGTGCATCGCGATAGGTCTGAATAGAGTAATTTGCCAGATCAATGATCCAAACCTCTTTGATTGCGGCCGAGGCGTAGACGGGAATTTTAGTCCGTTGATCGTAGTTCAATGACGTATCGGCTACTTCGACGATCAGAAAGACGTCTTGGGGCGAGGGATGCCGCCCGATCGCCGCTCTATCGTAGAGAACCAGATCTGGCTGTGGCTCATCCTGGTCATCGATCAGGATCGGATTCTGCGACGCTACACGGTACCTACCCTTGCGCCGATCAGTAAAAAGTTCAGCCAGTGAGTCCACAATAGTTCGATGATTTTCGCCGATCGGAGCCATAACCATGATCTGACCATCCAAAAGCTCGACCCGGTCGTCTTCTCCCAAAATGCCGACTTCGGCAAGCTTGTGGTATTCTCGGACGTTGAACCTTCGGGCAGCGATAGCGGTTCCCATAACAGAGAATAATTCACCACAAAGACACAGCAGGCAAAAAGGCAAAAATAACCGCGAGTGGACGCGAGTTTGGACCACGAATTGACGCAAATAGGCATATTGCCCCTTTATTCGTCTGAATTCGTGTCCATTCGTGATTCAGATATCGAACACCATGACGTTCCGATCTCTGGCTTGATCGACCAGGTCCTGGATGGTCTTCGAACCGAACAGCTCACAGAGTTGTTCTCGGGCCGCGTGCATCAGGGGGCGGAGAGAGCAAAAGGCGGGTTCTGCGCAGGTGCAAGTTTCAGAATTCTTGTCGAGAGCGCATGGTAACGGAGCAATTGGGCCGTCCATTAGCTCGATGATTTCGAGCACGGTCATCTCCGAAGGACGCCGTTTTAAGGTGTAGCCGCCGCCTACGCCTCGCTTACTGGAGAGAATCCCATGATTTCTGAGGCTGAGAAGAATTTGCTCTAGAAACTTGACCGGTATTCGACCTGCTTCGGATAGCTCCTGGATTTGATGCACCTTGTCCGGATTATCTCGTCCTAACAAGAGAAGCGCTCGGAGCGCATATTCAGCTTTTCGAGAAATCCGCATGATCCGCAACAATAACAGTAACCGCGAATGGACGCGAATAAACGCGAATGGACACGAATTGAGGCCAGCGGAGGCAATCAGAATAGCCGCGAAAGAACGCACAGAACGCAAAAAATACCGGCTTTGACACCGCTGGTCCAAAAAATGTTAAACAGGAGCTCGCAGAGTCGGCAGAGGATGATCGACTGAGGCGTCACGACCCTGAGCCGCAAATTGAAATTCACCTCTGCGACCTCTGCGCACTCCTGTTCAAGAATTTCTGTCTCTTTGGTTGCGGCTATTCAGATGTTCCTTGATTCGCGTCAATTCGTGTCCATTTGCGGTTGATTCTGGTTTGCTTCCATTCGCGGTTGTTCTGTGAGCAGTTTTTCGTAGAGATCGGCGGCGTGGTTCCAGGAA
>JAFAHI010000073.1 GCA_019237325.1 Verrucomicrobiota bacterium
CGGCGTAATTCCTCCTCAATCAATCGATGTTCGTGCAGACAACGCAGGGGTTCTTCCAGTTGTTTGTGTTCGGTGAGGTCCCGACAGGATGCAACGAGAAGATCACCTCCAGAACCGCCAAATCGAGTTAGTCGCAGATCCATGATTCCCTGCTCGTCAGTCCGTCGTCGATACTCGCAAAGGACCGCGATCTGCGCTCCTATCTGCAGTCCACGAACCAGCTCTACGATCTCCTCGCGAGACGCGCTCGTCAGGAAATCCCACGGCGGCCGGGTAAGAAGTTTTTCTCTGGAGGATCCCAGGACCGCACAAGCAGCAGGGTTGCAATCAATGATTCTACCGTCCAGATCAGCGACCAGGATCGCTTCTGCCACATGTGCAAAAATCATTTCCAGGAACTCCTCGCGAGTCTTGCAATCGGTAAACTCGCCTTGCTGATCCTTTGGATCCTGTTGACAAGTCTTTTTCGAGTTCATCGCGTTACTATCCATACGCGGACCTGATCATTCTGATCGAAATTTTCATTCTTGTCGTAAGCTCTCAACGTGCCACGAACTGAAAAGGCTCGCCCCACTCGATTAGCGGCTTGATGCGGCCTGGGGTTGTGATCGTTTATGCGCCACCCGACCAGCAGGAGATACTAATCTGCGAATGGCTCTTTCAAGTTCCCTATACTTTTTCTTTAGGAAAGAAGCAACTGATTCCAAATCCACCCCTCTGGCATGGCAGAAAAGAAAATTGCACAAGTTCTCTTATTCCAGCAACTGACGATCAGGACGGAGCCAACTCCGATTTACCTAACCTATCAGTAGCCGCCTAAAACAACTCCTTTAAACTAATCCGGCTGTCTGACAGCCTATCTATCGCGACACCTTTGGCCGAGCTCGGCGCAGTGTTGTATGGACTCACGACGTATTTTACGTCCTCATTGGTTTAGTGTGGGTATTCAGCTAAAACGATTAGCAATGTGATAACCCTAAGAATCAGAAACCACAATCAGAGCAATTCTGGTTTCCGTGCGCAAAAGCTCACCGGACAGGCTGAGGGTCGTCACAGCTTTCGCTGAAAACGTTTCAGCTAATACCAACAGTTCTCGAATGTACTGTGCCAATAGGTCTAAGGAAGTAACTCTTCGATGGCGGTTTCGCGAATAACACTCGCGTTAAGCGGCGCGAGAGCAGAATCCCATTGCTTCACCCAGGGTGAATGAAAAAATGTATCTCGGCACTCTGTTTATTATGCGCCTAGCGCAACGGCAAGCTCCACTACTTGGGGCACTCAGGAAGCGGTCTCTCCTTCCTCTTTCTCTTAGTGTGTCCTATCCCATGAATAACACGACGTTTCGCTAACAGCCCGGAGGGTTGCGATGAAAATCGGCCGGCGGCTGCGTTGCTCGTCGGTTACGTATCGATCAAGATATGCGCCCTCCTCGCGCCTTGCCGGCCACCCATTTTGATCGCAACGAAAGCCATGTTATTCATGGGATCGGACACTGGGCGACGCCTCGCCTAAAACCACTCATCCTCTCTAAAATCTCCGGCCTAGCGGCCGAGTTATATCCCGGCTACTCCGACGAGCTGTTCTAATCGCCCATTCTCGCCAGCCGCGCTTCGGGGAACACCCTCGCGCCTTCCCAATCGATTCCTCGATTGTCCAGGGGCATAACTCCCCTTCTCAAGCGTACCGCTTGCACTTGTTTCTCGAGCGCCGGAGGACGCATTCCAGCGCAAGAGTACCGTTCTGCGGCATAAGCGGGCTCCTTCCCTCGCCCTCGCAAGCTCGCTCGGGGCCCCTTCCAATTATATCCTCGCACCCGTCTCGTTCCTCGCGGCTCTTGCGCCTCCATGCTTTTTCCTCCGGCCCGCTCTGCTAGCGCTTCGCTCTCAAACGAAAAAATATGCAACAGCATATTTTCCCGTTCGAGACCGAACGTCAAAATACTTCCCTCGAACCCACCTCGTCTCACTGTTCCTCGGTGCAAGAGCGCTTGGTTACTTACGGTTCGGAAGCGTTGGATTCGGTCGAACACCTTGGCCTGATCCTTGGTTCTCAGAAACAGGCTGCCGCCATTTTAAAGCATTTCGGTTCCCTCTCTGTTCTGGCTCGCGCCTCTGTCGACGAGCTTCTAGCCTTCGTTTCACGTTCTAAAGCAATCCGCCTGGTTAGCTCCCTTCGCATGGGTGCCGTTGCCTTAAGAGAAGAGCGTCAATCACTGACGATCGACAGTCCTGTTGCGATCGCCGACCTATGCTCAGAGATGCGCTTTCTCGATCGGGAGTCGCTACGCGTCGTTCTTCTGAATGCCAAGCAGCAATTAATCAAGATCGCTACCATCAGCCAAGGCACCGTAAACGAGAGTCTCGCTCATCCGAGGGAGATCTTTAAGCCCGCGATCGTCCTGTCCGCCTATTCATTCATTACGGTGCACAACGATCCATCCGGGGATGCTTCCCCTTCTGAAGCGGATATGCGGCTCACTCGCCGGATCAACGAAGCCAGCAGACTCCTGCTGCTCCAGTTGATCGATCACGTCATCGTCGGAAGCCCGGCTCCAGGGCGGAGCACCTATTTCAGCTTTAAGGAAGGAGGCGTGATTTCGTGATCAGAGGTCGCTATTTTCGCGGATTTTCACCTCCTTCGTGAAATGCTAAAATACGTTGTATGCACACGGCGGAAAAAGTAATTGCGACTTTGCGCGCGCACGAAGCGGAGTTGCGGCAATCTGGCCTGCGCTCGCTTTCGCTATTTGGATCGGTTGCTCGCGGCGAGGCTCAGACAGAAAGCGATATTGACTTAGCCGCGGAATTGGATCCGGCCGCCCGGA
>JAFAHI010000217.1 GCA_019237325.1 Verrucomicrobiota bacterium
AGTTACGACGAAAGCGGCAACATCCAGGGCGGTACCTTCATGGATTACCTGGTGCCGACCGCGGTCGAGACGCCCAGCTGGGAGACAGGCAACACCTGTACCCCTTCCCCCCATCACCCATTCGGAGCGAAGGGAGTCGGAGAATCGCCGAATGTCGGTTCGCCTGCCGCCTTTGTAAACGCAGTAGTCGACGCGCTTTCTGATCTCGGAGTCAAGCACATCGACATGCCGCTCTCTCCTTGGAAAATCTGGCAGATCCTAAAGGAAAAAGGGGTAACGCAGTAAGGTTGTATGGCGATCAAGATTGAGAAAAGCTTTCAGGCGCCCGAAGCTGCCTCAGAGGTCTGGAAGATCCTAAGTGATCCGAGGAGTGTGGCCAGTTGTGTGCCTGGGGCTCAAGTCACCGAAGCGGTCGATGATAAGACGTACAAGGGGGTCATCAAGGTAAAGCTCGGTCCCACGGTCACCGATTATAAAGGTGAGGCGCATATTGAGCGTCTGGACGATCAGAACTGGGAGATCGAGATTATTGGGAAAGGGCAAGATGTCCGGGGAAAGGGCAGCGCTTCGATGAAGATGACCGGAAAGGTTCGCGAACTGCCGGCGGGAGGCTCAGAGGTCATTACTATCTCGGAGCTTAACGTGGTCGGTATTCTCGCGCAGATGGGCAACCGAATGATTCAGGAAGTGGCGAACCAGATGTTTGAACAGTTTACGAAAAACCTAAGGCAACGCCTTCAACAACCAGCTTCAGGAACGGCCGGTAGTGGACCGCCCGAAGAAGTAAAACCCATCGATGCCGGTTCAGTAGCGGTGTCGGCTGTGCGAGGGCTCTTCAAATCGAAACCGAAGGAATAGCAGACAACAGATCGGCCCGGTTTGCGGGCTTAGCTTCGTAGGAGCGGCATCTTTATAGAAACGAGAAAAAAAGACGATCAGCTCCGTTAGGAGCGGCATCAAGATTTCTGTTCCTACCGCGGGTTTCAAATTCGAGCCCAGATGTCGCTCCTAACGGAGCTGGCCGCATTTGTTCCAATTATGGCTATAAAGATTTAGCTCCTACGGAGCAAGGACCTCACGAGAACAAGCGCCTTTATGGCAGACAAACAAATCCCGAGCATCGACGCACTGATCGAGAATTCTCGAACACGCGGGTACGTCATGGACCGATCGCTGGCGACCGCGATTTATCTGTTGGTGCAGCTCGGCAAGCCTTTATTGATCGAGGGACACGCCGGCGTCGGCAAGACTGAGGCAGCCAAAGTACTCGCGTCTATCTTGGGAACGGAGCTGATTCGGCTTCAATGTTATGAAGGCTTAGATGTGAATTCGGCGGTGTATGAGTGGAACTATCAGAAGCAGCTTCTGGCGATTAAGCTCCAAGAAGGACGCAACCGAGAACTTCGAGATCTGGAGGCACATATTTTCGGCCCGGATTTTTTGCTTCAAAGACCGCTTTTGAAGTCGATCTCCGGCGAAGAAAAGTCCCCTGTCCTGCTAGTGGATGAGATTGATCGAGCAGATGAAGCCTTTGAAGCATTCCTGCTTGAAGTGTTGGGAGAATTCCAGATCAGCATTCCCGAACTGGGCACTATCAAGGCGGCCAAGCCGCCGTATGTGATTCTCACTTCGAACGGTGCGCGCGAATTGAGCGACGCCTTAAAAAGGAGATGTCTGTATCATTGGATCGATTATCCCAGCTTCGAAAAGGAGATGGACATCGTCCATGCGAGGCTGCCGGGGATCGGTACGGAGCTTGGCGCACAGGTAGTCAGCTTTCTGCACTCACTAAGAAAAATGAGTCTTTCTAAGATTCCAGGGGTCGCCGAAACCTTAGATCTATCGACGGCGCTGATGCTTCTGGAGAAGAACTTGGATACGGAAACCGCCGAACGCACCATCGGGTGTGTGATTAAGTCTGCCGATGATCTGACTAGGGTCCGCGAAGAAGGTTTAGATAAGCTCTTAGCATCGTGATGAAGAACGACCTGACAAGGTTGCCGACAAAATCGTCCTCGTACTCGTCGTCGTCCTCGTCCTCGACTTTGTTCTTACGGCTACAACGCGCGCGGTGCGCCCGAAATGAGACCGTGGGTACTTCGTTAACTCTGGGACGAGAAACGGCTTCGAGGACGAGGACGACGACGAGGACGAGGACGAAAAGAAATGCCCACCGAGCCTGACAATCTCGAAAGAGCCGTCGTGAGGTTTTGCCGGTGTGCTCGAGCGAACGGATTAGGGTCCGGCAGAACGACGCTCGATTGTTTGCAAGCGTTACGCATCGTGCAGACCGCTGGAGTTGCGGCGATCGAGGACGCGCTACGATCGGTGCTCTGTTCTTCGAAACAAGATTGGGATCTGTTTGCTAAACTATTCGCGCTCGTCTGGGAGGGTCCAGCACCCACCAGAGTATCTCCCAAAAAGTCGGGTAAAAACCGGTTTTCCAGCTATGGACTAGGCCGGGAACAGACCATTCAAAAGCTTTTTACAAACTCCGATCGTTCGGATGTGGACTCTTGTCCAGACAAGGCTGTTTCCGGCGCCAGCCTGGTGGAACGGTTGACAAAAACCGATTTTGCCCTGATCCCGGCCGCAGATTTAGCGAAGCTGGAGCGATTGTCGGTTCGTCTGCTCCGGCGAATGTCTTACCGGATATCGAGGCGGCTCCGCCTTACCGAACGCCGCGGTGTGGTCGACTTGCGCAGAACGATCCGGCGAAACTTGCTGCACGGTGGCGAATTGATTGAGCTGCGCCACAAGAAAAAGCGGCGCCAACGCGCCAAACTGGTGCTTCTTCTGGATGTCAGCGATTCAATGAATCCTTACAGCCTGTTCTTGTTGAAGTTCGCTTACGCGCTAAAGCAGTGTGCCCGCGAAGTGTCCGCCTTCATTTTCAGTACGAACCTCATCGATATCGAAGGGGTGTTAAATGCTAAATCCTGGTCCGATGCGATGGAGAAGCTTTCCGAAATGACCACGGGTTGGTATGGCGGAACCAAGATCGGGGGTTCATTGCAATCGTTCAACAGGCGATTCGGGGCCAGATTGTTAACCAAGAACAGCGCCGTCATCATCCTGAGCGATGGCTGGGATACGGAAGCTCCCGATAGTTTGGTGAACGAGCTTCGGAAAATCAAAAACCAGAGCAAACAACTGATTTGGCTCAACCCATTGTTAGGGCTCCCCGGATACGAACCGGTGACGCGAGGAATGAGCGCAGCCTTGCCGTACATTGACGTTTTTGCTCCGGCTCATAACTTAGAGAGTCTTCTGCAGCTAGAGAGGCATCTCAAGGTGGCTTAGATGAATATGTTCGACGAGTTCTTAAGTCGAGCCGCCGAGCTACGCTCGCACGAACGACCTTTCGCAACGGCGGTTGTCGTGCGGTGCGATCCCCCAGTTTCGGGTAAACCGGGAGATAAAGCGATCATTGAAGCCGACGGCACCGTCTGGGGCTGGATCGGTGGAGGCTGTGTACAGCCCTTAGTGGTCCGAGAAGCGTTGAAAGCCATCGCTGACGGGAAACCGCGGTTAGTTCGAGTTGCGCCTTCCAAGACCGCGGAACCAGAAGAAGGAACCGTGAGCCACACTATGACGTGTCATAGCGGTGGCGCCTTGGATATTTATATCGAACCGATTCTAGCCAAACCGCAAATCCTGATCTTTGGCCGGTCCGCGGTTGCGAAAGCCTTGTGCAGCCTGGGTAAAGCAATCGGCTATCGCATTACGGTGATGGCCGCTGGAGCAGTACCGGAGAGTTTTCCGGAAGCCGATACCGTGAAGAAAGAGATGAATCTATCAGGGGTAGAACTCGGTCCTGAGACATTTATCGTGGTATCCACTCAAGGAGAACAAGACGAAGAAGCGCTCGAACAAGCTTGTGGTACCGACGTGCCATACATCTCATTTGTTGCCAGTAACGTGAAGTCGCACAAACTCTTTGAATCGCTGGCAGCAAAAGGCATTCCGGACAAACGCCTCGCCCAGATCAGAGCACCGGCGGGCCTTCGTCTCGGCGGGTTGTTGCCCCAAGAAATTGCCTTGAGTATCCTCGCCGAAATCGTGCAAGTACGGAAGACAGAGCCGGCCCATATCAATGCAGATAAGAACCTTGGCGACAACCAGGGGCAGGTCGAGGCCATAGACCCGGTATGTGGCATGTCGGTGCAGCCGAGCAAAGCGAATTACGCTTCTGAGTATCGCGGTGAGAAGTATTATTTTTGCTGCGGCAGCTGCAAGCAGGCTTTCGATGCGCATCCAGAGAACTATTTAGCCACCACCACCTGAAATCTCACGCAAAGCCGCAAAGGAGAGCCGGATTTAAAAACCAGATAACAGAAGCGATCACAATACACAAAGATCACAAAAGACACGAAGACTGAGCGAAACTAAAGGCTATGAATATCTGTTTTTTAAAATTCGTTCCTCTGTCTTTGTGTCCTTTGTCATCTTTCCTTATTGTGATGTTTTATCCCTCTTTTCTTTGCGTCTTTGCGGCTTTGCGTGAGATTTTCTCCGGTGCCATCTCGGACTTGTGAGGCCCGCAGTCAGGTGCATCCTTTTTATTGACCATGTTTGACGATGTTTTTGGAACTGCACACGAACTGAAATCGCGCGGCGAGCCGTTTGCGATTGCGACCGTTATCAGCGTGCAAGGTTCAGGATCTGCTAAGCCGGGATCGAAAGTTATTGTCGACACGGATGGTCGGGTAGTGCTTGGATGGGTCGGCGGTGGGTGTGCCGAAAGCACGGTCTGTCATGAAGCCTTGGAAAGTATGACCGACGGTAAAGTCAGGGTCATTAATGTGGATCTAACCGATGAGATTTTTGGAATGCCGTGTGGCGGTATGATGCAAGTGGCGATTGAACCGGTCTTACCAAAACCGGATCTGGTAATCGCCGGTCACGGACGGATTGCTGAAACCTTAGCTCAGCTCGGCCATTTGTTAGGGTTTTCTGTGACGGTCACTGACCCGGGAGCAATCCCGAAAGATTTTCCGACCGCAGATCATGTGTTTTCCACTGGGCTGACCTCTGAGGAAGTCGAAGTGAGGCCGGGCTCATTTGTGGTCGTAGCAACGCACCACAAAGGCGATCATTTATCTCTGAAGAAAGCGATTGATAATCAAGCCGGTTATGTGGCGTTGGTTGCCAGCCGCACCCGATCCCAACTGATATTTGAATACCTTGAGGATGCGGGAATGCCGCACGGAGACGTGGCCAAAATCCGTTCCCCGGCGGGGTTAAGCCTGGGAGCGCAAACACCGGAGGAAATCGCTCTCAGCATCATGAGCGAAGTCGTAGCGGTACGCCGTGGCGGTTCGGGTCAGCCAATGGCGGAATCTCCAGCGGTACGTCAGCTCGAAGCGAATCTAGAAAACCCGGAGCAAGCGTTGGACGCTCCCACACTCCCGGCTACGGCTTCGCGTGAAGCAAAGGGCCACTAATGGTCTCTGCTGTTGTCCTGGCCGCCGGCATGTCCACTCGGATGGGTCGAAATAAACTGCTACTCACTTTTCGGGACAAAGCGCTCGTGGTCCACGCAGTCGATACATTGTTGGAATCAACGATTGGCGAGATCATCGTGGTTTTAGGGCACGAATCCGAAAAGGTCTGGGACCAACTTGAGGATTACGTCGGCCGAGCACCCGTCGGAGCTCAAAGGAGGCGAGTCCGTCTGGTCAAGAATCCCGATTATCGAGACGGACTGAGCACATCCGTTCGAACCGGCGTTCAGGCTGTCTCCCCTGAAGCCGACGCTATTATGATCTATCTGGCAGATCAGCCGTTGCTTGAATCTGCCGATGTGGATCGGATCATTGAAGCATTCGCTGCAGCGAAAGCGGAAGATAAAATGATTGTGGTTCCATTTTTTAAAGGAGAACGCGGAAATCCGGTGATTCTCGATGCGTCGCTCCGCGATTCAATCTTAGGGATTGTTGGAGATGTGGGCTGCAAAGGTGTGATCAAGCGGTACCCAGAAAAAATCTACTCCATCGAGATGGAGAACGATCACGTTGTTCGCGACGTGGATGACGTTCAGGCATACGAGAAGTTGGTAGGGTAAAGGCGCACCACCATCGTTCTCGTAACGTGATGCATTCATGTGACGCGTTATCGCCCCATCGCCTGGAGGGGAGCCGCTTTGGAACGTATACGGCCACCTCGCGATAGTCGTATCAGCGCATGATGCGTCCTGAAAATTTCACAGCAGGCGGCTCCCGCGAATACCCAGCGCGATCCAGCTCTACGGTGCGGTGCATAAGCGTATCGAAGCCCACGAGTGAATGCATCGCGCTGGGACGTTCGCGGGAGCCGCCTGTTTTCACACGTTTCGGCCGTATTAGCGCTGAGTCGAAAACCGCGGGGTGACCGGGCACATGCCAAAGCGGCTCCCCTCCAGGCGATGGGAGATGGCACGTCACGTGAACACGTCACAACTTCTACGGCGACGTGTACGAGGACGATTTTGCGGCGTCGACGCCGCTACTGAACCACCCCGCATTCCAAGCCGAAATACGCTTTGGCG
Organism: Verrucomicrobiota bacterium; assembly: GCA_019237325.1. GTDB lineage: Bacteria > Verrucomicrobiota > Verrucomicrobiia > Chthoniobacterales > JAFAMB01 > JAFAVN01. The sequence goes on from JAFAHI010000217.1 coordinate 6,530, forward strand.
TTTTCGAAGCAGATTCCTCGCACCAAGGTGCCCAACAAACCTTCATCATTCGGGATCTCGCCTCGCTCGACTTCACGGCCGAGAACATCGCAGAGCACTCGCCGAAAATATTCATGCCGAGGGTAGGACATGAAGCTGCGAGAGTCGGTTAGCATTCCGACAAAATGCGTGAGCAAACCGCAATTCGATAACGCGTTTAATTGCCACTCGATGGCTTCTTTCTGATCGAGAAACCACCAGCCAGTGCCGAACTGAAGTTTTCCTGGAGTCGGACCGCTCTGGAAATTGCCGACCATCGTTGCCAACAGATAATTATCGTTGGGGTTGAGATTGTAGAGGATCATCCGCGGCAGTTTTCCTAGCGATTCCAATTGATCCAGGTATCTCACCAACGGCTCCGCTTGCGGCCAATCGCCAATCGAGTCGAACCCGGTGTCGGGACCAAGTTGTTTAAAAGCTCGGGTGTTTGTACTGCGAAGCGCCCCCAGATGCAGTTGCTTGGTCCAATCGGCTTCCGCGTCCAGCTCACCGAAAAACCGCAAAAGGAAGCTTCTGAATTTGAGCGTGTCGTTCTCTGCCGGCGTAGTTCCCGACCGGACCTTTGCGTAGATCGCGCGCGCCTCAGATTCATCGCATGCCGCGGAATAACAATACGGGATTCCGTGATCAGACAACTTCGCCCCCTGGTCGCCGAAGAACCGATGCCGGCTCCGCAACGCGTTCAAGAATTCCCCTAGGTCGCGACAGGTGGAACCGCTGATTTTCGCCAGCCTGTCGGTCCATTGGTTAAAGGATTCTATCTGGTCGACGGCAAATGCTTTGTCAGGACGAAAGGCGGGATAGACTCGCGCTGATAAATCGCTCTCTCGGATCGTTCGGTGGTGCTCCAAATCGTCCGTCGGATCATCGGTGGTACAGATCACCGAAACCTTGAATTTTTCGACGATCCGCTGGGCGGTGAGATCTTGAAGGCGCTCGTTTGCCTGTTCCCAAATGCGGGGAGCAGAAGTCTCGTCAAGAAGGTCACTGATATCGAAATAACGTTGCAGCTCGAGATGGGTCCAATGATAGAGCGGGTTTCGGATGGTGGCGGGAACGGTCTTGGCGTAAGCGAGGAATTTGTCGTAATCGCTGGCGTCACCAGTGATATAGCGTTCTGGCACTCCATGCGCCCGCATCGCTCTCCATTTGTAATGATCGCCATACCTCCCGTCGTTTAACCAGATCCTGGTCAGATTTTCGAACCGCCGGTCCTGGGCGATTTCTGCAGGCGGGATGTGGCAATGATAGTCGAAGATGGGGAGACCCTGCGCGAATTCGAAGTACAGTTTTTCGCTCGTCGGCGTGGATAAAAGGAAGTTCCGGGAGAGAAATTGATCCTTCATGGATGAGGTGAATATGGGCCCCGTTGGGAAACGGCGTCAACGCCGGGAGCGATCGCTCATCTCATTTTGTCTCCTTGGGCTTCAGTTCCGCTGATCGGCATTGAGGCCGTAATTAGGTCGTGCATACGAACACATCTATTTTAGTATGGACCACCGTCAAAGATCCAGTTATGCGATATCGACTGTACCACTTCGATGCCTAAAAGCGTCACCAGTGAGGCTTGCGCCTCGCTGGCCGTGTTTGTCTAGTATAACATCAGAAAAGCCCACGAGCTTTGGGGGCCAGGATAGTCTGACATATTAGTTCGACTGCCAATTACGAATTGGTCGTTCAATGGGGCGGAAGAGAAAGACTGTCAGAAAAACCAAGGAGCCCGGAAAAGCTCGTAACGCTTCACCGAGCCCCGTTTTCCTCATGGAGCTAAACTGAAAATCCGAGATTGCCGCCGGAGCAGTGACCGCTTTCCTGATTAAAGTTCGACACTCAAACCGGAAATGGTTTTGTTGGCGCTACCGACAGCGGTGGCTTTCTGATAGATGCACCCTGTTCTGTAGGCAGAATCCGGTCAAGGACGGTTTCTGTCCGAGTGCCGGCCCATTCCCACAAATCAGTTGCGCGCTCTGCGCGTGAGGATCAGCCTTTTCTCACCATGGGAATATTTTTAGCAACAGTTGATGGCGATCCGGTTTATTCGGATGGCAAAGGCAATTTTAGCAAAGAGAAGAACGAAACCTTCAAGATAGCGGCGGCGTTTGTGAAGATGTCCCCTGGAGAGGACGCAGAGGCGTATCGGAAAAAAGCATCGGAGCAATTAGGCGTGGAGCTTCAGTACGTAGATGGCCCGCCGTCGTCACAGCCGGATGAATCGAATGCCTGAGCCCAGCTATTTTGTAACCGTTGCCAGAAGGCAAAGATTACCACTTTCTCAGAGAAAGCGGATTGGTTCTTCAACTTGCCAGACTGCGCGCTTATTTAACGCCACGATTTCAGAAATAACAGAGCCTGATGCTTCACATACAAGGTCAGGCTAGTACTGCCACCTTTCATGGAGCTGTCCAAAATTGACTGGTAACCTTGGCTTCCTCACCCCTATCAGGCTTGGTGGAACTCTGCGCCGAGAATATCTATCACCTGCGGGCTACGATTTGTGTGAGCGGCTTGGTTTTACGATCTGCAACCCCCTATGTCCCCAAACGCGAACTGAATAGATAAAAAGCGAATGGGAATCGGCAGCTGCGCTCCTAAGCCGCGAGCGCCGGAGCCTTTTGAACGGTCTTAAGCTGCTCCAGGAAATTCCGTTGTATTTGCGGATGCAGACTCCGGTTCCAATCGCGTCTTACAAAAGAAGATCGATATTTGAGTGTCCCGATTACCATGAGAAAAGCTAGCGAAGTAGAGCGAGAACTGAACCGGGCCGGGCTTCAACGTTTCTGGGAATTTTGGTGGACGAGAAAAGTGCGGCTGTTTGCCGAAAGTCTCGGAGACAACGAACACATTGTGGCCGGCGTACGCGGTTATTTTAGAGAAGTCAGAGGGCGACTGGTTGCGACTGAGCAGCGTCTTTTGTTCATCGAAAGGAAGGGCCTTTTCGGCTCAATCGTTGAGAGCTTCCCGTATTCGCGCATAAACGAGATCTCGGCAAGCAATGACGTGTTCCGTGGAGACTTAATCATCAGCTCGGGTGCGTCGACGGAGCGCATCCGAAGCATTTGGAAAGCTCATTTGATAGCATTCCTTCACCTCGTACAGCAGACGCTTGCCGAATTCCGTTCCGGCGGTCCGACAAGCTCCACTGGCGCCGCGAATCATCTTGATACCGCATCGCAACTCGAAAAACTTGCTGCGCTTCGGGATCGTGGGGTGTTGACCCCGCAAGAGTTTCAGGAGCAAAAGGAGAAGTTGCTTCGACAATAACCTTCAACGCAGGGCAGACGGCTCACAAGAAACCGCAGAGATCGGAATGTTTTAATCGTCTGAAGCTGAACGGCTGAGTTCAATGTGACGCGACCTGCAAACGGATCGAGTGGCTGACAAGCCGCCAACTCAAGAAGGTCGCCTTGGGTTGAGGGCGTTCATTTCAACCCCTCCGGCGTCCCTTCCAGGACTTGCTTGTTTGGTATTGAACGTTCGATTGCCTCACGTTCAATCTCCCTCGCCTCGATTAAGCCTCGGTCGCTTCCCTTTCGGTAGTCGATTGTGCTTCACTCAGGTTCGTTCATCAGCGTTTCTTGGCGTCTGCCGCGACTTCGCTCACCCGGGAATCGCTTTGTGCCGGGCCCTCGGAGTCCCGGTACGATTTGTCAGTGGGCATGCCTACGAATAAAATCCACCCGATTCCCATGCCTATTTTAAAGCTTTCCTTGGAGGCCGGTGGATTGTCGCCGATCCGACACCGCAATGGAGTTTTATCAGGATCGGACCGGGGAGGGATGCTGCGGATACCTCCTTTGTCACGATTTTTGGCAACGCGATCCTGACGGGAATGCAGCTTTCCAATCAGTTAGTGAATCCAGAATCTCCACCGCAATATGTCGATGGCGCTATTTCGAACTGTCCGCTTTGATTGGTTGTCCTATGGGTGTTTGGAAACCTTGGTGATAAAAATCTGCCATGACCGAGACGATTACTAAGCTCAAAGATCTGCCTCGTTCCAGCCCGGAACGCCCAGGGCAGGTTCGAAGGTTGGTGGGAATCATCTTCCAAAGCGACCAGAAAAGCGTCTTGGGTTCCTGGATCATTAGGCCGGTGGAGATGCTAGATCGCCGGCTCGCGAGTCTAGGGCGTTCTCCCGACAAGCCTTCTTTGGCGATGCATGTTGGAATCCATGTCCTAATCGAAGGCGGCCGGGAATTTGTAGTCGAGCAGTTGTTTGGAACTCCGTTCGAGGATTTCGTTGACGGGTTGAATTGGACGCCGCTGGAGACATTTCGTGCCCGGGATCGCGGGGGATGGGATGTTACGGTCCCGGCGATCGCATTTCGTGGGATTGACGATGAGATCGTGGAGGAAACAATCAACTTTCTTAACGCGATTCCGGTCCGCCCTTTCTTCGACGAAGATTGCACCACGATGGTGGAACGGGCTTTCGGCAAAAGACGTCTGTTTACGGATAGCCCGGCTGCTCGTGCCATTGGTTTTGGCTTACGTGTCGGCGATCCCGCTCTCGCGTTATTGCGTCCAGACGTTCATCTAGACGAAAAATCAGAGTTCCTTTTGCGAGCGGAAACGTTGCGGGCTTTACCTGACCCAGTGACGAAATGGGCTGCCCCAAACGCTCGGCTTATCACAAAGCGGATGCTTTTTTGGGGGACGATAGGGCTTATCGCCTTTGGACTTCTGTCGTACCGTCGCCTGCGGGTCCGGACATCGATCGGCTAGGTTTTCATTGTAGCGGGTGGCCGATGAGCGCGGCACGGTCGAGTTCTACTGCGTCGAAATTGACATGAATGCTTCCGTCGCGCGCATTCCCAGCGGCTGCCAGGAGGCAGCGTCGGATTCAGCCGTCAGATGCAGACCATCGGCACCATCATTTCACCCTGCAATGAAGCTTAGGCCTAAACAAAGAGAGCCGGCCTAAGGCCTTTCTGCGAAATTCTTATACTCCCGTCATGAAGTATCGTCGACGTATGCCGATTGGTGCCGAGGTACAAAGCGCCGGCGGTGTGCATTTTCGACTTTGGTCAACCACTTCGTCAACGGTCAGCGTTCGGGTCAGCGGCGACTCAGAGGTGCAGAATAGTCCGGCCCAGGTTTTCCTGGCTTCGGAGGGCAATCAGTATTTTTCGGGCTATGTAACTGAGGCAAAACCCGGCGATTTCTACAAGTTCATGATCGACGATCGCCTGTTTCCCGATCCAGTTGCCCGTGCCCAATACGGTGGACCGCACGGCGCGTCAATCATTGTCGATCCCGACAGCTACGTTTGGCACGATGAAGGCTGGGGCGGAATTTCGTCGGAGACGCACATTGTCTACGAGATGCATCTCGGCACCTTTACTCCTGCTGGTACCTGGGCGGGTGCGCGCGAACGAATTTCTTATCTAAGAGACTTGGGCATTGATGTGATTGAGATCATGCCGATCGCAGAATTCACAGGGAAATTCGGCTGGGGATACGATGGTGTCTGTCTGTTTGCGCCGTCGGCATTGTATGGCCAACCCAACGAAGCGAAACGATTCATCGATGAATGTCACCAAGCCGGTCTCTCAGTGATTCTCGACGTGGTCTATAATCACGTCGGCCAGGATGGCAACTATCTGCCCTTCTTCTCGCCAACCTATTTCACCGACCGGTATCAGACGGATTGGGGAAAGCCTTTCAATTTCGA
>JAFAHI010000280.1 GCA_019237325.1 Verrucomicrobiota bacterium
GAATGAAAATCGGCGCGATGACGCGCACCCGCCGACGTTCAAATGCAGAGGCGAGTTTAGCCGTCAGGATTAACCGCGCTATACTCCCTTGGGAGTAAATGAAGCCTACGTTGGTGAGGGACCTGAGACGTGAGTGCAGGAAACTTCAGCCGCGAATCGGCGACTCATCATTACCCCAGGGCGAAACCCCATAAGCGTTAATTGACTTAGGTGGGGCGAGGCTCCCGATCGTCCTGTAAGTGGCCGCGTAGACTTTGGGCCCTGAAGAGTTACCTGATTCTGTAAGGCCGATGGACGCGCCGACTTGTCCAGTCGAACGGGGCGCTTGTCTGCGGCCGCACGGCAACCCCGGCTCGGCGAGACTTCCGGCCTAGCAAAATCCTGGAAATAAGAACATCAGCGGCTTCGTTAGAATTGTTAGGCCATTCGGGAGTCTCGCTCTACGAAATTGGTGGATTCCACCTCTCACATCTCACCTCTAGAGTCGCTCGCCAATCTTGCGGAGAAAATCTTTCAGCATCTTCTTGCCTGCGGCTTCGATCAGCCGCGAGCCGACGGCGGCGATAAGGCCGCCGGCCTGGCCGTCCGCATCGCATTGCAGTTCGCTCCCCTCACCCTTCGGCGCGATCTGGATCTTTGCCGTTCCTTTCACCCACCCCGGTGCGCCGTTGCCCTCCGCTTGAAGCGTGAATGATTCCGGCGGTTTTTTCTCCGCGATGCGAACTTTGCCGGTGTAATTTCCTTTTATACCGGCAACCCCGATTTTAAGCTTCGCATCGTAACTATCTTCCCCGGTCTTCTCCATCGTTTCGCATCCTTCGATGCATTTCTGGAGAACAGCGGGATCGATTAGCGCCGTGAATACTTTCTCGGGTGGAGCGTTATATTCGTGTGTTGCCTGAATCTTCATCCCAGAATCTGAAAGAGGGAAAGATCCACAGATTACTCAGATTACACAGATTAAGGTCGACTAGACTAAGTCTTTATAGACCGTAGCACTACAGAAGCGCTCCCCATAGTCGGTCGTATGGAGCAACTCAAAAGCGAAATCTGCGAAATCTGTGTAATCTGCGGATCTTAAATTTGTTTTTGGGGTTGCTTATCCTCGGCTCACAGCAGCCCAAAGCGCTCGTTTGGCTTGTACCCGGGCCAGGTGCGCCCGGAAGTCAGCCGATGCGTGAATGTCAGACAGCGGATCGATGCCGTCCGCGGCTTTCTCGGCCGCAGCCGCGATACTGTCAGCAGTGGGTTCGACTCCACGCAACGATGATTCGGTGCCGCTGGCCCGATAGGCTTTTGCCGCCACACCTGTCACGGCAACCGCAACCTCTTTCTTCGTTTTGTCGATAACGGCTGCCACCCCGGCGATCGCAAACCCACTCGCTTTCTGAGCGAATTTTACGTAGGCCGCTGTGTTGGCTGTCGCCGGGACATGGATGAATTTGAGAATCTCGCCCGGTCCAACGGCCGAGGTCAGGATATCCACGAAGAAGTCCTTCGCGGCTACCGTTCGGCTCCCGCTGGAGCCCGCGATCTCGAACTCTGCATCGAGCGCCAACATCGCCGCAGGCCAATCACCCGCCGGATCTGCATGGACACAACTCCCGCCGACGGTTCCCTTGTTGCGCACCTGGACGTCGCCGATCTTCCCGGCAACTTCAGGGAGTAAGGGACAAGCTCGTTTGAGCAGGTCCGATGACTCTATCTCGTAGTGAGTCGTTAGGGCCCCGATCGCGATCTTCCCATTCTGTTGGCTGATCGACCGCAGGTCACCGATCTTGCTGATATCGATAACGATCTTCGGTTGCGACAAACGGAGCTTCATCGCCGGGATCAAACTATGACCTCCAGCGAGGATTTTTGCGTCATCGCCATGTTTAGCCAGCAGATCAAGCGCTTCGTTTACGCTCGAAGCCCTGACATAATCAAATGCTGCCGGGATCATAGCGCACCTCCTTTCTCCTGAATCGCTCGCCACACCCTTTCAGGGGTGAACGGTAAATCAAGGTGAAGAATCCCCAGCGGCGAAAGTGCATTAATAACCGCGTTTCCGATGCAAGGTGTTGCGCCGATCGTTCCTGCTTCGCCTACCCCTTTTACCCCGAGTAGATTCGAAGGCGACGGTGTCTCGG
>JAFAHI010000289.1 GCA_019237325.1 Verrucomicrobiota bacterium
TCCCCGCCGGGGTTGCCGGAGCTTTCTGCGCCCGGGCCGTACCGAGGGTAATAATGACTGCTGATAGGACTAACCCTGTCAGCCGGATAGGATGAGGGATTTTCGCCATATACACGCTGGTAGACGCCAACCGGATATCAAATTGCGAAAAAAATGCGAGCAGGAAGAAGAAAAAGAAGGTTGTGGTTTAACTTAGGAGCTAGCGTTGTAGTATTCTAGCTCGATGCTACCCCCCACTCTTTTTGTCTATCTGTATCAGTTCTTTATCTACGCGATCGTCGGCTTCGTTCTTTGGCTGCTGGAACGACGATTGGTTCACGGCCCGTTTAAGAAGAAGTAGGCGAGAGAAGAAGTGGGCGTAGCCTAGGTTGCCGCGCAGAGGCAAAATCGCACGCAAGGCCGGGCCTCGGATGGGACTTATGGGACCTACAGGACTTATGTGTCTGAGGCGTCGGGACGGCGTTCACAGCGTTTGTCGCAGGTAGCATATAAGTCCTATGAGTCCCATAGGTCCCATCCGTCTTAGCTCGCTTTCGCCCTCGATCAGCCGGGTGACTCATCCACACCCATGGAGCCCCTCCGTCAACATCCGAGCAGCCCCGCCAACTCGATCATGTCACGCGCCACAAAATCCCATGCGCCTTCGGGGCCGAAGTCTTTTGACTGGTGCGGGCCGTATTCCGTCGGGCGCGCAACGAACGCAGTCTTCATGCCGTGGCTTTGCGCGGCCTTTAAATCATAATTGTGGGCCGCCACCAGCATCACTTCGGCCGGTGATGTCTTGAGGAGTTCGCAAGCGCCTAAATACGTTTCTGGATCCGGTTTGTAATGCCTGAAAAGATCCGATCCCAAGACCGTGTCCCACGGCAAACTCGCAAACTTCGCCAAATCGACGAGCAACGAAAAATTGCCGTTCGAGAGCGGCGCTAGAATGAATTTTCGTTTTAGCAAAGTGAGACCCTGAACGGAGTCTGGCCAAGGCGACAATTGATGCCAGCCGAACGTGAGCTGGTCGATCTCGGCTACTGTCAAATCCGAGAGCTGAAAGTCGGGGAGCAATTCCGTCAAGGCCATGCGATGGAGCGCGTCGAGATCAGTCCAAGGCAGTTTGCCCGTGCGCACGCGAGCCATCATCGGCTCATAAGCAGTGCGCCACCGATCAACGAGTTCATCGGCTGGAAATTGCCGCCCTTTCTGATGACCGAAATCAGTCAGAGCAGCGATCAGACTGGTTCGCCAATCCACTAGCGTGCCAAAGGTGTCGAACAGGAGGACTTTCATGCAACAGCATAATGATTCGCGCCTCAGGCTCAATGCGGGGTGGGCGAAGTGGACGTAGTAGACAGAGTGGACGTGAGTGGATCCAGCGACCAAGCCCGTGTCCGTGCGTCTACCAGGTCCACTTTAGCGCCTCGCCCACCAGCAACTGACCCGCCATTGACGCTCCCGGCCTCTTCCAGCTACAATATCTTTCTCCGATCTAAATTGGATCGGCGACTAGAAATCAATCATGCACCCCCCCGTTACGATCATTAACGTTCTTCTGTGTGTAGCGTTTTGTTTGCGCGCAACAGAATTTGACCCAGCAAGAATCGCGGCTCGTTCTTTTAACGCAGTATCAGGGAGGAGAAAGAAATGAGTACTGCCGTCCATGGCGAACTCGGTGATACCGAACGCCGCACGATGCTTGTTCGGGCTGTGATTGCCAGCACGATCGGCACCTCGATCGAGTGGTATGATTTCTTCCTGTACAGCATCGTAACCGGACTGGTGTTCGCGAAAACATTTTTCCCGGAAGCTGACCCGACTACTGGTTTGCTCAATTCATTCGGTATCTACTTCGGCGGATTCGCCGCCCGGCCAATCGGCGCCTACATCTTTGGGCATTATGGGGATCGTATCGGAAGAAAAGGAGCGTTGATCGCCACTCTTCTGGTAATGGGGATCGCGACATTCCTGGTCGCATTTGTGCCCGGGTACAATCAAATTGGCATCTGGGGCGCCGTTATTCTTACTTTTTTGCGGATAGTGCAAGGAATTGGGGTTGGCGGTGAGTGGGGCGGCTCTGTTTTGCTGGCGATGGAATGGACGAAAACCTTCGGGCGCCGAGGATTCGTTGCCGCCTGGCCGCAATTTGGCGTACCAGTCGGTTCCTTTCTAGCGAACCTGGCGGTCCTGGGATTCAGTTGGGCGCTCACCGGAAACCAATTTTTCATTTGGGGCTGGCGCATTCCCTTTTTGTTCAGCGGCATACTCGTGTTAATCGGCCTCTGGATCCGGCTTGGGATCCTGGAGACTCCGACCTTCACCAAAATATTGGCGGAGAACAAAGTCGAGAAGCTTCCGGCAGCAAAGGTATTGGGGCGGCAGCCGAAGTCCGTGATTTTGTCGGCGCTCATTCGCCTGGCGGAACAAACCCCTTACTATATCTCCACTGCTTTCGTCTTCGCTTACGCCGTCGGCCATTTGAAGATGGACAGAAACCTTCTATTGGGCGCCATCATGGGTTTCGCCGTGATCGAGTTTTTTTGCATCCCGTTTTTCGGCCATCTATCGGACAAGATCGGTCGTAAAACGATGTACCTCATCGGTGCTGTCACCATGATCATCTATGGCTTCGTTTTCTTTGCACTGCTTGATTCCCATAATTTGGTGCTCATGGTCATCGGTGCGATGCTTGGGTCGATCCCGCATAGCATGGTTTACGGTCCACAGGCGGCCCTCATCGCCGAACAGTTCACTCCTCGGATGCGTTACAGCGGCGCTTCGCTGGGCTATCAGCTTGCCTCGATCATCGCGGGCGGACCTGCTCCCTTAATCGCGACCTGGCTGTTCAGTCAGTACAAGTCGAGCATTGCTATCTCCTGGTACATCGCCCTCTGCGCCGTCATCGCCATTATCGCGACTCTGTTCATGACCGAGTATTCCCGAAAAGACGTCGACGAAGAGTACTCACACGTGGGTGACTAAATTTTTAGCTTGCCCCTACCCCTAAACTTTTGCGATTCGAAGAGGACCGGACACCCCAGTCCCTTCGATTTTGCTGCAGTGCTAACAACAAATCAGTGGGCTTGGTGCAATCTGAGGATGAGCGGCAGGTTATCGCGCAAGTCAAAGGTGAGAAAGGGAACTACGGCGGTTTCTATTGCCTGCGTTTTCAGCGGGCTGGCGACCCTCGCCGGCAGCAGTCGAGGCAGCCTAGATAACTCGGATTGGGTGCAACTGAGCAAGAACGACAGCTTGGCGATTTTTGCACGGGCGCGTCCGGGCTGTCCCATCAAGGAGCTCCGGGCGGTCGGCGCGATCGATGCCCCAAATTGGGTCGTAAAGAATGTCATCGACGGCGTGGAAGACTATCCGAGCTTCATGCCCTACACGACCAAGACCAAGATCATTGAGCGGAAACTGAATCAAGTCATCAGCTATTTGCGTCTGGATCCACCGCTCGTCGGTGCACGGGATGTGACAGTGTCAGTCTCCTGCGAGGCGCAAAAGCACGAGGATGGTACAACCAGTTATCGGGTGCATTGGGAACCGGTGAATTCGCTAGGACCAAGCCCGAGTCCCGGCGTGACCCGGATAACGTTAGATCAAGGGTCATGGATCCTGGAACCCACAGACGGTGGCAAGAAAACCATTGCAACCTACACGATTCTGACTGATGGCGGCGGCGGTTTACCAGCTTTCGTGATCAATTTTGCGAATCGCCAGGGAGTCGAAAATTTGTTTTCAGCCATTCGAAAACAGATCGGTGTCACCAAGTACTCCCTAAATCGGCCGGCGGACTAGGGGTGGGACGCGCGTTCTGCTGGAGGGGAGCCGCTTTCGATCGTGCCCAAGAGACGGACGTTATTAGTCTCGGCGCGATGCATGTGCGCAAATCTTGTTAAACAGGCGGCTCCCGCGAACGGCTCAACGCGTGATACGTTTCTCGGACCTAACGCGTGTAAATGGATCGACGAGCGGAGCGCTGGGCGAAACATCGCGTGCGGTAGCTTCCGGGAGCCGCCTGTTTAACTCGATTTTCAGCCTTCTGTGCGTTGGAAAGAAAATCGCGGGCTCTGGACGGCACGTTCCAAAGCGGCTCCCCTCCAGAAATCACCGCGCGCGTAATTTATTGGCGCCTTTTACAAAGGGGAGTCCATGGGCGTCGTCTCGACACGCGGCGCCTCACGCTGCAAGTCGTTGATTCGCTGGAGGGATGCCTGCACCTCGGCCTCGGTCAATAGCGCTTTGATGGCGACCTTTGCTTCGTGAGTTCCGCCCGGAGCCAGGGTTCGGAGGCGGCCGGCTTTTCGTTCAACCGCTCGGTGAAACGGGTAACTTGTGGCCGGTTCCAGGCCAGTCACGTAGCCGGTCTTCAGCGGAGCTTCATTTTTCCATAGAGTAAAATAAGGTAACTGCTCGGCATTGAACGCGACTACCGCTCCTGATTTTCCGTCCGGGGACTGCAACAAGGCCTGAGTCGAGCCTTGTTGATCGGCCCAAAGTTCGGCGAAATAGACTTGCTCGGTGTAGCCGGCAGATTGTGGCCCGACATAGAGATTCCATTTTGCCATATCGACCTCGGCAGCTCGAGCGTCTCGAGGAGCCACCCGTTTGACCGGGGCGACGAATCTGGCGCCTGCGCCAAGCAATGGAGGACCAAAGTTAATATGGTATAGGCTCTCCATCTCTTGCGGGATGTCAGCCAAATTTATCACGGTGTCATTGAGCACTAACTCGCTGCTCCCGATCTCGGTCGAAATCTCAGTGGTCAACCGCAGGTGCGGTCCGAACATGAACGATTCATCGACCGCGCTGCGCAGCACGAGGCGCGGGGTTGGTTCCCGCTCAAATTGGAAGTCCAGATAGTTCGCGGGCAAATAATTAATGCGGCCGTGTTGGGTCAGAACTTGGGCCCCATCCGGGCCAGGAGGTCCCATAGATTCTAACCCACAGCGTGATAGCAACTCCCCAAACCCGTTCAGCCAACCTTTTCCCCCGCGGTCAGTCAGGTCCACGAATTGCGGGTGCACGATTTCCGTGACTGGCGAGTCCCATCCCAACCGGATCCCTTGGATCTCCGCTCGCCAGATACACATGCCGCGGGTTGGTACCACGACAAACTTCAAGGCGCCGTTATCGATTTCAACGATCTCGGTCCCTTCTTGGCGTCCACCGGCCAGGCAGACCTTAGTGACGCTCCAAGAGCCTTTCCGCGACTCGTCGCCTGCTTCTTTCGAGTCAAATCGCCATTCCTTGAGCGAGAATCCTTGGCTGCTATCGGTGAGGACTTTGGTATAGGGGGGCATGATGGGGGGCGTTCGAGCTGAGCGAAACTGTATCCAGCTAAGCACAAATGCACAGCTCGTTCTAGACCACGTCTCAAAGTTGGCTTC